>NZ_JAEVHJ010000534.1:0-2638 GCF_016802855.1 Micromonospora sp. ATA51
CGGGCGGCGCACCGCGGGCGCGGCGAGCACAGGGTGACCCGGCGACGCAGCCGGCAGTCGCGCAGCCCGTCCAGGGCCACGCCCGCGGCGGCGGTGGCGACCGCGGTCACCGCGCCGGCCAGCACCAGGGTCTGTCGGGGCCCGGCGTGCTCGGAGAGCCAGCCGAGCAGGGGTGCGCCGACCGCGGCGGAGACCGAGCCGGTCACCGCCAGGGCGGCCAGCACCCGGCCGCGCATGGCGTAGTCGGTGTCGAGCTGGGCGCGGGCGCCGACCGTGGTGTCGATGATGACCGCCGCCGCGGCGATCGGGAGGATGACCGCGGCGAAGCTGAGCGTGCCGGGGGCCAGCCCGGCGACAATCTGCAGGACGCTGGCCAGCAGGCCTGCGCCGACCAGCACCCCGTAGCCCAGGTCCCGCCGGCGGGCCGCCACGAGCGCGCCGAGCACCGTGCCGACCGCGAAGACCGTGGAGAGCAGGCCGTAGCCGGAGGCGCCGCCACGCAGCGGGCCGTCGCTCATCGCCGCCATGGTCACCTGGTAGTTGCGGCCCAGGCTGCCCAGCACGAACGACAGGGCCAGCGCGACCAGCACCACCGGCTGGCGCAGCAGGTAGCGGAAGCCGGCCCGGATGCCGCCGTCCGCCGGCGCCGGGTCGGCGGCGTGCCGCTCCCCCTCGCGTACGGCCGAGTCGCCGTCGGCGACCACCGCGTCCGTCGCGGCCTCCCCCCGGTACAGCTCCCGCTCGCGTACGGCGAACAGGGCGGCGACGACCGCGACGAAGCTGGCGGCGTTGATGGCGAAGAGCAGCGCGGGCCCGATGGCGGCGACCACGACAGCGCCGACGCTCATGCCGAGGATGCGCCCGGCGGAATTGGTCAGCGAGCCGAGCGCCAGGGCGTTGCCCAGATCCCGGGGGTCGACCAGGGTCGAGGACCAGCGGCCCGCCACCGGCCCCTCGATCGCCGACACCGCGCCGGTGACCAGGGAGATCACGTAGATCGCCGGGAGGCCGCCGGCGCCGGTGGCAGCGACCACCGCGAGTCCCGCGGCGAGGGTGGCGTGCAGCGCCTGGGCGGTGATCAGCAGCGGCTTCGCCGGCAGTCGGTCGGCCAGCGCCCCGCCCCAGACGCTGAGCAGCAGGGTGGGCAGGGCCTGGAGCAGGATGGCCAGGCCCATCGAGGTCGCCGAGCGGGTCTGCGCGAGGACGTACCAGTTGACGCCGAGCACCTGCATCCAGGTCCCGATGACCGACACGAACCCGGCACCGGCCCAGATCCGGTAGTTCCGGTGGTGCAGCGCGGCGAACGTGGCTCCGAGGGCCACGACGACCTCCCCGTTGGCGACGACATGACAAAGCCGCACCGTTTCGGGTGCGGCAGCCGGCAAGTCTGGCCCGTGGTCAAACCGATTCGCCGCATTCGTGAGCAGGTTCACCGGGTCGTCGGCGGCAGCCCGCACCAGCGGGGCAGCCGCCGGCACGAACCGGACGCCGACGCCGAGCACCCCGGTCCGGGACGGGTACGTCCGGACGGGGTGTCGTGCCCCCGTGTCGTGGGGTCAGCGGGCGGCGAGCGGCTGCCGGGCCGGATCCACCGGGGCGGGCAGGGTGCCGGCCCCACCCAGGTAGGAGTGGATCGCCGCGGCGGCGGCCCGCCCCTCGGCGATGGCCCAGACGATCAGCGAGGCGCCCCGGTGCATGTCCCCGGCGACGAAGACCCCGTCGGCCTCGGTCTGCCAGTCCGGCCGGGCGTCGACCGCGCCGCGGGCGTTGCGGGCCACCCCGAACTGGGCCAGCAGCGGCTGCTCCTCGGTGCCATCGAAGCCGATGGCCAGCAGCACCAGGTCGGCCGGCAGTTCCCGCTCGGAGCCGGGCAGCGCGGTGACGATCCGCCGGCCGTCCCGCTTCTCCACGGTCACCTCGGCGATCCGGACGCCCTTGACCTGGCCGGTGCCGTCGTCGACGAACTCCTGCACCGCGACGGCGAAGACCCGCTCGCCGCCCTCCTCGTGCGCGGGGTAGTTGCGCAGGATCCACGGCCAGGTGGGCCACGGGTCCCGGTCGGCGTCCCGGCTGGTCGGCGGCTCCGGATAGAGGTCGAGCTGGTGGACGCCGGCGGCGCCCTGCCGGTGCGCCACCCCGAGGCAGTCGGCGGCGGTGTCGCCACCGCCGATGATCACCACGTGCTTGCCGGCCGCGTCGATCGGCGTGCCGTCGGGCAGCACGGCCAGCGCGGGCCGACCCTGGCCGGCCGCGGCCACCACCCGGTTGGCGGCGACCAGGTGCGTCATCGCCTGGTGCACCCCGCGCAGCGGCCGGCCCGGCGTCTCCGGGGTGTCCCGGCCCTGCAGGGCGCCGCAGGCCAGCAGCACCGCGTCGTGCTCGGCGCGCAGCTGCTCGGCGGTGACGTCCACGCCGACGTCCACCCCGGTGCGGAACTGCACGCCCTCCGCGGCGAGCTGGGCCAGCCGCCGGTCGATGTGCTGCTTCTCCAGCTTGAAGTCGGGAATGCCGTACCGGAGCAGGCCGCCGAGCGCGTCGTCGCGCTCGTACACGGTGACGGCGTGACGGCGCGGGCGAGCTGCTGCGCGGCGGCGAGCCCCGCGGGGCCGGAGCCCACCACGGCGACCGACCGGCCGGT
>NZ_JAEVHJ010000535.1:0-2634 GCF_016802855.1 Micromonospora sp. ATA51
GACCCGCAGCGCCGCGCCGTTGATGCTCTCCAGCGGCCGGGCGGCGGTGGCGCCGGCGAGCGGCCGCACCCGCCCGGCGGCCGGCTGCTGGTAACGGACGATCAGCGGCAATGCGCCCTGCGCGGCGTCGCCGTAGCCCTCGGCGGCCAACTCCTCCACGTCGAACAGGTTGGAGTCGAGCACCCCGGCGGAGACGTACGGCACGACGTCGCTGGGCAGCACCCGCAGCCGGCGTCGGCCTCCACGGTGTGGAAGGTGATCCGCTCCCGGCCGGGGCCGGGGTGGACCGTGGCGGCGACCCGGCCGGGCGCGGCCTGGACCAGGTCGACCTGGTCGCCGGTGATCAGGGTGAGGCGGACGGGCGCGACGCCCGGAACGGGCGCGGCCGGAACGGGGGGGATGGGCCGGACGGGCGGGTCGGCGGACGCCGGTGCGGCGAGCCCGATCACCAACGCGCCGACCGCGCCGGCGGTGAGCCAGCGTGGAGGCCAATGCATGCGATGTGCTCCTCTACTCCGAGGGTCGATCCCAGGAGATCGACCACTCGGAGTCTGCGACGGAGATCATCGGATGGTCACTAGCTGCGGCCCGCCGCATCGGCGACATGTCGCCAGGTGGACAACGGACAACCGGGCCGGGCCGCCGGATGTCCGGCGGGTTGCCGCCGGGCGGCGACCGGCGACGGGCGCCCGCGTCAGCGGCGGCTGCCGCGCCACCCCTGCACCGGCAGGTCGAACTTGGCGACCAGCCGGTCGGTGAAGGGGCGGGCCCGGAGCCGGACGATCCGCACCGGCAGCGCGCCCCGGCGCACCGTCACCCGGGCCCCCGGGGGCAGGTCGTAGACCCGCCGCCCGTCGCAGCAGAGCACCGCCAGGGTGGTGAACGGGTCGACGGTGATCACGAAGGTCGACGTCGGCGCGGTCACCAGCGGCCGGCTGAACAGCGCGTGCGCGCTGATCGGCACCAGCAGCAACGCCTCCACCTCCGGCCAGACCACCGGCCCGCCACCGGAGAACGCGTACGCGGTGGAGCCGGTGGGGGTCGCGCAGACCACCCCGTCGCACCCGTACCGGGACAACGGGCGGCCGTCGACGTCGACGAGCAGCTCCAGCATCTGGGCCCGCTCGCCCTTCTCGACGCTGATCTCGTTGAGCGCCCACGACTCGATGGTCGGGCCGCCCTCGAACTCGGCGGTCACGTCGAGGGTGAGCCGCTCGTCGACGGTGTAGTTGCGCCCGACCACGTCCCGGACCGCCGAGTCCAGGTCGTCGATCTCGGCCTCGGCGAGGAAGCCCACCTTGCCGAGGTTGATGCCGAGCAGCGGGGCCTTCGCCGGCCGGGCCAGCTCGGCGGCGCGCAGGAAGGTGCCGTCGCCGCCGAGCGCGAAGACGATCTCCGCGCCCTCGGCGGCTTCCGGGCCGGTGACCGGGACGACGCCCGGCAGGTCCAGGTCGTCGGCCTCCTCGGCCACCACCCGTACCTCGAAACCGGCGGCGATCAGGTCCGCCGCCACCGCGCGGGCGTGCTCGGTGCTGCGTCGGCGGCCGGTGTGCGTCACCAGCAGAGCGGTCCGGCTCACCGGGCGACCTCCTCGATCGTGGGATCCGCGGGTGGTGGGACGCCCTCGGGGCCGGCTGCCACGACCGCGCGAACCCGCTCCGGGTCCGCGGTGGGCGCGCCCCGGCGTAACCATACGAAGAACTCCACGTTGCCGCTCGGCCCGGGCAGCGGACTGGCGGCCACGTCCGCGAGGCCCAGCCCGAGCTGCGCCGCCGCCGCGGCCACGTCGAGCACCGCCTCGGCCCGCAACTCCGGGTCGCGCACCACCCCGCCCGCGCCGACCCGCTCCTTGCCGACCTCGAACTGCGGCTTGACCATCAGCGCCAGGTCACCCTCGGCCCGGGTGCAGCCGGCCAGCGCGGGCAGCACCAGCCGCAGCGAGATGAACGACAGGTCGGCCACGGTGAGGCCGACCTCGCCGCCGATGGCCTCCGGGGTCAACGTACGGACGTTGGTGCGCTCGAACACCCGCACCCGCTCGTCAGTGCGCAGCGGCCAGGCCAGCTGGCCGTAGCCGACGTCGACCGCCACCACCTCCGCCGCGCCGGCACGCAGCAGCACGTCGGTGAAGCCGCCGGTGGAGCGCCGGCGTCCAGGCACCGCCGCCCGGCCACGGTCAGCCCGCCCGGGGCGAACGCCGCGAGGGCGCCGGCCAGCTTGTGGCCGCCCCGGGAGACGTACTCGGCGGTGGGGTCCTCGCCGGTGACCAGCAACGGGTCGGCGGGGTCGACCATCGCCGCGGGCTTGCGGGCCGGCACCCCGCGCAACTGGACCCGGCCGGCCTCCACCAGCGCGGCGGCCTGCTCCCGGGAGCGGGCCAGGCCGCGGCGGACGAGTTCGGCATCCAGCCGGTTGCGACGTGCCATGGGTGGTTCTTCTCCGGTGGGTCAGGCCTGGTCGATGCTGGCCAGGGTTTCGCGCAGGGTCTCGTACGCCGCCTCGTACTGGGCGATCTGGTCCGCCGGGGAGAGTGTGGCGGCGTTGATCATGGCCTGCACGGCGGCGTCGACCGCGGGGTGCCGGGCGTCCTCGACGTCCTCGACCGAGGGCGCCGGGCCGGGGCGGGTCCCGGGC
>NZ_JAEVHJ010000536.1:0-2614 GCF_016802855.1 Micromonospora sp. ATA51
GGGCCGGCGGGACGGGCGTCGACTGGCGGGGCCAGAGCGGGCCCGGCTGGGCGTGCGGACGGTAGTAGTCCTCGCGGGAGAGGAACTCGACCGGGAGCGAGCCGGGCAGGGTGACCCGGCCCGCCGCCGGGACGGACGTAGCGCCGACCCGGGTGGCCAGCACGTCCCGCTCCGGCGGGGAGAGTTCCACCAGCTCCGGGTGCATCAGCCGGAAGGCGGCCACCGACCGGCGTACCTGCCGGGCCAGCTCGGCGACCAGCGGGCCGGGGCCGCCGAGGGCGAGCGCCGGCTGTCGGATGGTGCGCAGCGCGTCGCAGACGACCAGCAGCTCGGCGCCGCCGTCCGGGTCGTCGGCCCGCAGCTCCAGCCGGGACGGCCACTGCCAGCGGACCTGCCCGCTGGCCAGGCGGGACAGCCGGGCCGAACGCCGGTGGCGGGCGCCGGTCGAGCCGTCCCGCCCGGCGACCAGGGCCAGCTCGGACCCGCCACAGACGTACGCGACCCTACGGTCGGTGACGGTGACCGTCGCGGCGGCGGGGAGCACCCAGCTGCGGGCGCTTTCGGTGGGGCCGAGCAGGTGACCGGCCACCCGGAGTCGGTGCAGCGCGAGCACCCGCTCGCCGGGCTCCGGGACCAGCGTGTGCCGCCGGTCGAGCACGGGACGGGCGGGGTCGTCGTCGCCGTCGAAGCGGTGTGGCCCGACGAAGAAGGGTGCGGCGTCCTCCTGCACTGTCACGACCTCCCGGGCGGTTGGCGGTACGTCGAGCGTCGCCGACGACACGCTCTGTGTCATGACACCCGTTAGGGGGTCGGCCGGTCGGTCGCCGCCTGTGACCGGTAGATGCCGATCTCTTCCGGCCGGACGAGTCCGTCCTCGATCGCCCGGGCGAGCAGGGCCGCCTTGGTGGCGGCCGGTCGACCCGCCCGGGTGTATTTGATCCGCGCCCGGTCCACGTACTGCTTGACGGTGTGCTCGCTGATCCGCATCCGGCGCGCCACCGAGGCCTTCGACATCGACTGGAACCACAGCAGCAGCGCCTCGCGCTCCTTGTCCGACAGGGACGGCCGGTCCGGCCGGGGGTCGCCCACCATCGCCCCGGCCAGCGCCGGCGGCACGTACGGGCGGTCGTCGGCCGCGGCGAGCACGGTGGCGAGGCAGTGCTCGCGTCCCTCGTGCTTGGCCAGGAAGGCCACCGCCCCCGCGTCGAGCGCGGCGAGCATGGTGTCCGGGTGGGTGTGCTCGGAGTAGACCACCACCCGCCGGCCGGCGGCGCTCAGCTCGGCCAGCTTGTCGAGAACCATCCGCCCGTGCAGCCGCAGGTCCAGCAGGACCACCTCGGCCTCCGGGGCGGCCCGGAGCACCACGTCCGGATCGTCCCCGGTGGCGAGCACCCGCAGCCGCGGCTCGGCGGCCAGCCAGGCCCGCACCCCGTCGATCACCACCGGGTGGTCGTCCACGATCGCCACGCCGATCGGCGGAGCGCCGGTCACGTCTTCTGCCAGCGCGTCTGCGTCCATCTGATCTCCCCGTCCCGCTCGTGCACCTGCTCCACCGGACCCGCCTCGTCGTGGGCGGCGGGTGGACCGGTGGCGTGCGGCCGGTCGTGGTCCGGGGTGACCAGGCTGACCACCACCTCGTCCGGCCCGGCGACGACGGTCAGCCGGGCCCACCGCCGGGCGTCGGCGAGCGCCGCGGTGAGCGGGTCGGCGAGCCGGCGGCGTACCGCCACCGGCAGCTTCGGCGGCACGCCGATGGCGATGAACTCGATCGGAAGGCCGTTGCGGTCGGCCAGGTCGGCGGCGGCGCGCAGCTCGTGCAGCAGCGGGTCGGGCACGTCGTCCGATTCGGCGATCAGCCGCCGCAGCCGGGCGGCCGCCAGCACGCAGCGCCGCCGCACCTCCGGGTCGGCCGGGTCGGCGTGGCCGGCCGCGAGATCCGCCAGCACCTCCTCGGCGGTGCCGCTGACCAGGGCCAGTCGGCTCCGACGGTCCTCCCGGGCCCGCTCCGCGGCCACCCGTTCCGCCGCCACCGCTCCGGCGGCCGCGGCGGTGGCGGCCCGGTCCCGGGCGAGGGCGGCGATCGCGGCGGCCCCGACGAAGACCGCCACCGGCAGCGACGAGGTGCCGTAGACGTACATCGCGTAGCGGGTGAGGTCGGCGGGGTCGGTCGCGCCGTGCCCGAGCAGCTCGCCCAGCGCGATCACCGCGTGCGCGCCCAGCAGCGCGAGCAGCAGCGGACCGGGCGGCGCCAGAGCACCAGCACGAAGAACCAGGCGAGCCCGCTCCACACCCAGTTCGCCGTGGTGAACAGGTACCGCTCGCGGCCGCGGCGAAGACCGCCGCGTCGACCAGCAGCAGCACCGAGCGGACCGGGCGGCGCCAGAGCACCAGCACGAAGAACCAGGCGAGCCCGCTCCACACCCAGTTCGCCGTGGTGAACAGGTACCGCTCGCCGGCCGCGGCGAAGACCGCCGCGTCGACCAGCAGCAGCACCGCCGCCAGCCGCCGGGTGGGCAGCGGGGCGCGCCGGAGCAGCCGTACGCCGGCCAGCCCGCCGACCGCCGCGGTGACCAGCCAAACCCCACGCCCACCACTGCGGGCGCGGCCAGGTCCG
>NZ_JAEVHJ010000537.1:0-2613 GCF_016802855.1 Micromonospora sp. ATA51
GACGGCCGACCGGGCCCGGGAACTGGCGGTGGCGTACGCCGAGGCGCTGAGCCTGCTCCGCCCCGAGCTGGCGCTCGTGCCGCCGCGCTCTCGCCCGCCGACGCCTGGCAGCGGGCCGAGCGGCTGTTCTGCGGGGCGGTCGGGCCGGACGGCGAGCGGTGCGCCGACGTCGCCGGCCATCCGGGCTTCCACCACGCCCCCGGTCCGGGTGGTCTCGGCTGGGGCGACGGTGATCTGTGAGCGCCGCCGGGAGGTGACGCACCGTCCCGGCGGCGGAGCGCCGCGGTCAGTCCAGGTCGAACTCGCCGTCCTGGGCGCCCGCGACGAACGCGTCCCACTCGGCCTGGGTGAAGACCAGCACCGGCCCGTCCGGCTCGGCCGAGTTGCGCATGCCGATCAGATCGTCGACGAAGGCCACCTCGACCGCGCTGTCGGAGGTGTCGCCCTCGGCCCGCTGCCAGACCGCCCGGGTGAGGTCGAAGTCGCCCTTGGGGTGCTGACCCATCGTTGTTCCTCCATCGCCATGCCTCACGGGAAGCCCGTCCGGATCCCCATCGGGCAGGATAAGCGGATGCCAAGCCTGACCCGTGTAGAGGCGACCGCGCGTGGCGCGTTGATTACCGTCGAGTCCTACCAGGTGGACCTCGACCTGACCGGTACCGGCGAGCGGTTCCGCTCCGCCGTCACCATCCGGTTCCGGGCCACCCCCGGCGCCGAGACCTTCGCCGAGGTCAAACCCGCCGGCCTGATCGAGGCGCGGCTGAACGACCGGGAGCTCGACCCCGCCGCGCTGGCCGACAACCGGCTGCCACTGACCGGCCTGGCCGCGGAGAACACGCTGACCGTCCGCGCCGAGATGGCGTACTCGAACACCGGCGAGGGGATCCACCGCTTCGTCGACCCGGCCGACGGCGAGACGTACCTGTATGCGATGTCGTTCCTCGACGACGTGCAGCGCATCTTCGCCGCGTTCGACCAGCCGGACCTGAAGGCGCCGGTCACGCTCTCGCTCACCGCCCCGCCGGAGTGGACGGTCGCAGCCAACGGCCAGGTCGCCGCCCGGCCCGCGCCGGGGCGCTGGGAGTTCGCCCCGACCGCGCCGCTGGCGACGTACTTCTTCACGCTGATCGCCGGGCCGTGGCACGTCCGGCACGACGAGCACGACGGCATCCCGCTCGGCGTGTACTGCCGGCGCTCCCTCGCCGCCCACCTGGACGCCGACGCCGACGAGATCTTCACCGTCACCAGGCAGTGCCTCGACCGGTTCCATCAGCTCTTCGCCGAGCGCTACCCGTTCGGCAAGTACGACCAGGCGTTCGTGCCCGAGTTCAACGCCGGCGCGATGGAGAACCCGGGCCTGGTGACCCTGCGGGACGACTACGTCTTCCGCTCCGCGGTCACCGACACCCAGCGCGAGCTGCGCGCCACCACCATCGCCCACGAGATGGCGCACATGTGGTTCGGCGACCTGGTGACCATGCGCTGGTGGGACGACCTCTGGCTGAACGAGTCCTTCGCGGAGTACCTGGGCACCCGGGTGACCGCCGAGGCCACCCGCTTCGACCAGGCGTGGACGACCTTCGCCATGCGCCGCAAGGCCTGGGGGTACGCGGCCGACCAGCGGCCCTCCACCCACCCCGTCGCGCCGGAGGAGGTCGCGGACGCCGCGCAGGGGCTGCTCAACTTCGACGGCATCTCGTACGCCAAGGGCGCCAGCGTGCTGCGGCAGCTCGTCGCCTGGCTCGGCGACGGCGTCTTCCTGGCCGGGCTGAACGCGCACTTCGCCGCGCACCGGTTCGGCAACGCCACCCTGGCCGACCTGCTCGCCAGCCTCAGCGCCGCCAGCGGGCGGGACCTCACCGACTGGGCCGAGCGCTGGTTGCGCCGCCCCCAGGTGAACACGCTGCGGATGGAGACGGCGGTGGACGTCGACGGCCGGTGGACCGAGGCGGCGGTGGTGCAGACCGCGCCGGAGGCGTACCCGGTGCTGCGCCCGCACCGCATCGGCGTCGGCCGGTACGCCGCCGACGGCACCGCCAGCCGGTTCGAGGTGGACCTGGACCCGGACGCCGACAAGGGTCGTACCGAGCTGGACCGACTGGTCGGCGAGGCCGCCACCGGCCTGCTGCTGCCCAACGCCGGTGACCTGACCTTCGCCAAGATCCGCCTCGACCCGGCCTCCGCCGACGCGGTGCCGATGGTGCTGCCGGCGCTGGCCGACCCGCTGGCCCGGGCGCTGCTCTGGGGTGAGGCGCTCGACGCGGCCACCGACGGGGAGCGGCCCGTCGCCGCCCTCGTGGCGTTGATCGCGGCGGCGCTGCCCGCCGAGACCGAGGTGATCATCGCGGAGGACGTGCTCACCCTCAGCCGCGGCCTGATCGACCGCTACCTGGACCCGCTGGCCCGCGACGCGGCCCTGCTGCGGGTCGCCGGGGCCTGCGCGACGCTGCTCGCCGGGGCGCCGCCCGGCGGGTCGCTCCAGCTCGCCGCGGCCCGGGGCCTGATCTCGTCGACCACCGACACCGCGCTGCTCGGCGGCTGGCTGGCCGGCGACGGCGTGCCGGCGGGGCTCGCCGTGGACGCCGACCTGCGCTGGGCGCTGCTGCTGCGCCT
>NZ_JAEVHJ010000538.1:0-2593 GCF_016802855.1 Micromonospora sp. ATA51
CTCGGGAGTGGGACAGGCGGCGTGGCCGGGTGAAGCGGGGGGTGGTGGACCGGGGAGAATGACCGCATGCAGCCACACCCGAACGTGCAGACGGTGCAGCGGGCGCTCGACGCGGCGGGCGCGCGGGACGGATCCGGCGGCGCCAGCCAGGTCCGCCTGCTGCCCGAGGCGGTGCACACCGCCGCGGCGGCGGCCGAGGCGCTCGGCGTCGGCGTGGGCGCCATCGCCAACTCGCTGATCTTCGACGCGGACGACGCGCCCCTGCTGGTGCTCACCTCCGGCGCGCACCGGGTGGACACCGCCGGCCTGGCCGCGTCCATCGGGGTCACCCGGCTGCGCCGGGCCACCCCCGAGTTCGTCAAGGAGCACACCGGTCAGGTCATCGGCGGCGTCGCCCCGGTCGGCCACCCGCGACCGCTGCGCACCCTCGTCGACACCGACCTTGCCGGCTACGACGAGGTGTGGGCGGCCGGCGGGGTGCCCCAGGCGGTCTTCCCCACCACGTACGCGGAGCTGCTGCGGATCACCGCGGGGACGCCGACCGAGGTGGCGTGAGCACTCCCGAACTGGTCACGCTGCACGTGTGGCGGATCCCCCGGGCCGCCGTGCCCCGGGCGCTGGCCCGGATGGCGCTGCACCGGCGCCGGCTGCGCCGCACCCCCGGCGTACGGTTCGGCAAGCTGCTCGGCACCGGGACCGGCACCGGTTTCGGTCCCGGCGACGCCGACCTGACCCGGTGGGCCGCGCTGGTGGTCTGGGACTCCCCCGCCGCGGCGGCGGCTTCGACGACTCGCCGGTGGGCCGCTCGTGGGCCCGGATCGCCCGCGGCTCGGCCCGCCTCGATCTGCGCCCGCTGACCAGCCGTGGTGAGTGGTCCGGCGTCCGCCCGTTCGGCGACCCGCCGGGCGGCCGGGTCGACGGGCCGGTGCTGGCGCTGACCCGGGCCCGGCTGCGGGCCCGCCGGGCGGTCACCTTCTGGCGGGCGATCCCCCCGGTCGCCGCCGCCCTGCACGCCGCGCCCGGGCTGCTCGCCCGGTTCGGCGTCGGCGAGGCCCCGCTGGGCTGGCAGGGCACGGTGAGCGTGTGGCGTGATCCGGCGGAGCTGGTGGCGTTCGCGTACCGTCACCCGGAGCACCGCGCCGCGATCACGCGCACCCCCACCGAAGGCTGGTACGCGGAGGAACTCTTCGCGCGGTTCGAGGTGCGCGACGTGATCGGCGACCGGACGGTGCTCGGGTGGGTCGCCGAGGGCGGCCCGGAAAAGGCGAGAGGACACGCATGAGGTTGGTGCGGTGGACGCCGGACGATCTGGTCCGGCGGCTGGACGACGTGGTGGCCGTCTACGGCGAGGCGATGGGCTACCGCGCCGACCTGCTGGAGGCCCGCCGCGGCTACATCGCCACCCACGTCCGCCGCCCCGGCTTCCGGGCGTCGCCAGCCTGACCACCGAGGGCCACCTGGCCGGCTTCGGGTACGGCTACCTCGGCGCCGCCGGCCAGTGGTGGCACGACCAGGTGCACCGGGCGCTGGACGCCGACGCCCGGCGCCGGTGGCTGACCCACTGCTTCGAGGTGGTGGAGCTGCACGTCCGGCCGCCCGCGCAGGGGCACGGCCTGGGCGCCGGCCAGCTGCGCGCCCTGCTCAGCATGGCGGAGGGGACGACCACCCTGCTATCCACGCCGGAGGCCGACGAGCAGAAGTCCCGGGCGTGGCGGCTGTACCGCCGGTTCGGCTTCGTCGACATCCTGCGCCACTTCCACTTCCCCGGCGACGAGCGGCCGTTCGGCGTGCTCGGCCGGGACCTGCCGCTGCCCACGCCGGGCCCCGACGCCGCGCCCGGCCCGGCCGCGCCGTGATCCGGCGGGGGTTGCCCTGGGCGCTGCTGGCCCTCCTGGTCCTCGCCCAGATCTGCTACCCGCTCACCGGCGGCGCCACCCGGGCCGCGCTGACCGTGGCCACCGTCGTGCTCGGCTACCTGCTCTCGGTCGGCCACGCGCTGCTCAGCCGGGGTGCGCGGACGGCGGGGGCGCTGGTCGCGGTGGCCACCGGCGGCGGGTTCGCGATCGAGGCGGTCGGGGTGGCCACCGGCGTCCCGTTCGGCAGCTACGACTACTCGGGGGAGCTGGGACCGAAGCTGGCCGGGGTGCCGCTGATCATCCCGCTCGCCTGGACCTGGATGGCCTGGCCGGCCTGGCTGGCCGCGGTCCGGCTCACCTCGTCCCGAGCCGGGCGGATCGGGCTGGCCGCGGTCGGGCTGGCCGCCTGGGACCTCTTCCTCGACCCGCAGCTGGTCGCCGAGGGGTACTGGGTCTGGCGGGACGCCACCCCGGCGCTGCCCGGGCTGCCCGGCATCCCGGTCAGCAACTACCTCGGCTGGCTGCTCTTCGCGGTGCTGCTGACCTGCGCGCTGCGCCCCCTCGCCGGGGCCGCCGCCGATCGCGTGGACGGGCGGGACGCGCCGATGTTCGGGCTCTACCTGTGGACGTACTTCTCCAGCGTGCTGGCGCACGCGGTCTTCCTGCGGCTGCCCGCCTCGGCGGCCTGGGGCGCGGCCGGCATGGCGGTGACCGCGGCGCCCCTGGCGTGACGCTGC
>NZ_JAEVHJ010000539.1:0-2582 GCF_016802855.1 Micromonospora sp. ATA51
GCGCCGACCGGGCGGTCGGCACCCTGCTGGCGCTGTCGCCGCCCACCCCGCCGGAGGTCACCGCGAACCGGCTCGGACTGCTGGTGCAGGCCTGCGACGCCACCGCCGGGCTGATCGGCGCCGCCGCCCGGCACGTCCTCGCGGCGCCGGAGCCGGTGCCGACCGGCGACCTGCTGGCCGAGGTGCTCCGGCTCGATCCGCCCGTCCGCGCCACCCGCCGGGTCGCCACCGCACCGCTGCGGCTCGGCGGGCGGGAGATCCGCGCCGGCACTGCGCTGCTGCTCCGCTTCGACGCGGCCAACCGCGATCCGGCCGTCTTCGCCGAGCCGGACCGGTTCGTCCCGGGCCGGCCCGGCCGCGCGCTGACCTTCGGCGCCGGGCCGCGGGGATGCCCGGGCGAGCGGCACGCCCTGGCCCTGGCCACCGGGGTGGTCGACGTGCTGCGCCGCCATTGCCGCGCCACCGACGCCGAGATCCGCCACGACCCGCACCCGACGCTGCGCGTCCCCACCACACTCGAGGTGATCCCCCGATGAACGACCGGTACGCCGCCTTCCACGCCCTGCACCGGCCGGGCCGTCCGCTGCTGCTCCCCAACGCCTGGGACGCGGCCTCCGCCGCCGCGCTCGCCGCCCAGGGCCATCCCGCGATCGGCACCACCAGCCTCGGGGTCGCCGCGGCCGGCGGGAAACCCGACGCGGCGGCGGCCACCCGGGGCGAGAATCTCGACCTCGCCCGCCGGCTGCGCGGGCTGCCGGTGCTCCTCACCGTCGACGTCGAGGGCGGCTTCAGCGACGACCCGGCGGAGGTGGGCGGGTACGTCGCCGAACTGGCCACGCTCGGCGTGGTCGGGGTCAACCTCGAGGACGGCCGCCCCGACGGCACCCTGGCCCCGACCGAGCTGGTGGCGGCCAAGCTCGCGGCGGCGCGGGCGGCGGCGCCCGGGCTCTTCCTCAACGCCCGCACCGACGCCTGGTGGCTGGGGGTGCCCGAGCCGCTGGAGCAGGCCCTGCACCGGGCCCGGGCGTACCGGGCGGCGGGCGCCCACGGGTTCTTCGTCCCCGGGGCACCGGACGACACCGTCGGGCTGCTAGCCGCCGAGGTCGGCGTGCCGCTGAACGTGCTGCACCGGCCCGGCGGCCCGAGCCTGGCCGAGCTGGGTCGGCTCGGGGTGGCCCGGGTGAGCACCGGGTCGCTGCTGTTCCGCGCGGCCCTCGGCGCGGCGCTCGACCTGGCCGACGCCGTCGGTGCCGGGCGGGACGGTGACCGGCGCGCCGTCCCGTCGTACGGGTGGGTGCAGGAGCTGTCCGGGCGGTTCGGGGCGGACCACACCGGATAGGGCGTCGTTCGGGGGAGATAGGAGGATTGTTCGGGGATCCGCGGGTTCTGGTGATTACGGTGTGTTTCAGGTTCATCCACACCGTGTCCTGCCCGGAGAAGGGGACCCGACCATGCGAGTGCCCAGCCGAAGCCCCGGCCAGCAGCCCGGGCCCGCTGTCGCGTCCACCGCCCCCGTCCGCCGCCACCCGTCGTCCCCGACCCGCCGGTCCGCACCCGGCGAGCCGGACCTGGCCGCGTACCGGGCCGCGGTGGCGGAGCTGCTCGTCGAGGTGGGCGCCCTGGCGGACGCCCCGTCGACCGCCGCCCGGCAGGTGCTGCTGGACCAGCGGCTGCGCGAGCCGGCGATCGCCGCGGTGCTCGACGCCACCCCGCAGGGGTTCGTCGGCGCCCGGGAGACGCTGCTGCTGGAGATGGCCCGCTACCAGCCGAACGCCCGCAGCTCCGCCGCTGACCTGACCGCGCTGGTCCGGATCTACCTGCTCTCCCGGATCGACGTGATGTGGTGGCGGGACGCGCCCACCTTCGCCACCGACGCGCAGGTCAACGGCAGCGTCGACCTGGTCGACCTGGAGTGGCTGCGCCGCCGTGGCCTGCTCAGCTTCCGGTACCAGGAGCAACCGGCGAGCGTCCTCCGCCGGAGCCTGCGCGTGGTACGCCGCCGACTCCTGCCGGACGCCACCCCGCGCACCGCGGGCCTGATGTTCCGCCGGGCCCGCCGCGAGGTCGTGGCCCTGCTCAACGACATCGCCCGGGAGTTCGCCGCGGCCACCCCGCCCGCCACCCCGCCGCTCTGGGTGACCAGCCTGGCCCGCAGCGCCGAGCACCAGCATCGGCTGCGCCGCCTCGGGTACGCCGCCATGGTGCCCAGCGGCCACTGCCTCGGCTACGCCGCCGACGTGGAACTGGCCTGGTACGGCCGCTTCGGGGTCCGGGACACCCTGGCCGGGCTGCTGCTGGCCCGCCAGGACGCCGGTGAGATCAACGTGGTCGACGAGGGTCAGGCCTGGCATCTCTGCCTCGCGCCCACCGCCCGCCTCCGGCTGCGGCGGGCGTACGAGGCCGAGATGGGGCTCTGAGGAGGTGCCGACTAGTAGTTGACTCTCTGGTCAAGTCTGTTCAGGCTTACCTGCTATGGGTAGCGTTTATCGGATCGGGGAGTTCGCCAAGCGGGTGGGCCGCTCGGTGGGCACGGTGCGTCGCTGGGAGGCGGAGGGGCGGATCAGCGTGCGCCGGCTGCCGTC
>NZ_JAEVHJ010000540.1:0-2573 GCF_016802855.1 Micromonospora sp. ATA51
AGGCGACCAGCACCGGCCCGTCCCCGGTCAGCCCGGTCAGCGCCCGGCGGACCGCGACCCGGACCGCGGCGACCGGCGGGGCGAGCGCGGCCACGGCGGACGGCTCAGCCGGCGGTCGGGGTGGCGGCGGCCGGCCCGTGCACCCGAGCCACCCAGGCGTCCGGGTCGCCCAGCTCCTCCAGCCGGGGCAGGGTCAGCGGCGAGCCGAAGATCTTGTTGAAGCCCTCCATGCCGACCCGCTCGACCACCCCGTGGACGAACTTGCGGCCCTCGGCGTACTGCCGCATCTTGACCTCGATGCCGAGCAGCCGGCGGATCGCCTTCTCCAGCGGGTTGCCGGACTCGCGGCGCCGGTTGAACGCGGCCCGGATCGACTCGACGCTCGGGATCACCTGCGGGCCGACGCCGTCCATCACGAACTCGGCGTGCCCCTCCAGGAGGGTCATCAGCGCGGTCAGCCGGTCGAGCACCGCCCGCTGGGCGGGGGTCTGCACGATGTCCAGCACGCTGGCCCGGCTCTCCGGATCCTTCACCGCGTCGGAGAGGGTGGCCACGCCGCGCCGCAGCCGCTCCAGCAGGTGCTCGCCGCCCTGCGAGGCGTCGACGAACGCCTGCACCTCGCCGAGGAAGTAGGCGCGCATCCACGGCACGGAGGTGAACTGGGTCCGGTGGGTCACCTCGTGCAGGCAGACCCAGAGCCGGAAGTCCCTCGGGTCGCAGCCCAGCTTCCGCTCCACCTCGACGATGTTCGGCGCCACCAGCAGCAGCTGGCCCGGATCGCCGGAGAAGACCTCGTACTGGCCGAGGACCCGGCCGGAGAGGTAGGCCAGCACGGTGCCGGCCTGCACCCCGGTCAGTCGGGAGCCGATTGCCTCGGTCAGCGGCCCGGGCCGCTTGTCCCCGGAGAGCCGGTTCACCAGCGGGGTGATCACCTCACGGAGCCCGGCGATGTTGGCGGCCGCCCAGTCCCGGCGGTCCACCACCTTCACCGGCGGGTGGGCGACCTGCGAACGCAGCCCGGTGTAGTCGGCGACGTGCCCGGCCGCCTCCTCGGTCAGCCGCCGCAGCTCGCCGACCACGTCGGTGGCCTCGGCATACGACACCCGGGGGCCCGACTTGCCCAGCGCCCCCGCGGTCGCGGCGGCCAGATCCCAGTCCACGAACTGCGCCATGCACCCACCGTACCCGCGCCGGAACACCCCAGCCCGGGGTCGCGACCGGGATCGACGCCGATCCCACCGCCCGCGCGGATCAGCGGCAGCCGCAGCCGGCCAGCGCCGAGGTGATCCGGTCGAGGGCCTGCCGGGTGGCGTCCAGGGTGTCCGGCGGCGCCTGGTCGGTCAGCACCGCGAACGTCAGCAGCCGGCCGTCGGCCGTGGTGACCAGCCCGGCGATGGCGTTGACCCCGGTCAGCGTCCCGGTCTTGGCGCGGACCACGCCGGCCCCGGCCTTCGTCACCGCCGCCTGGTAACGCTCGTCGAGGGTGCCGGACCAGCCGCCCACCGGCAGGCCCCCGAAGATCGCCGCCAGCTCGGGGTGACTGCCGTTGCCGGCGAGGGTAATCAGGTCGGTCAGCAGCGACGGGCTGATCCGGTTGGTCCGGGACAGGCCGCTGCCGTCGGCGAGGCTGATCTCGTCGGCGGCAGCCCCAGCTCGCCGATCACCGCGTCGGTCGCCGCGGCGCCACCGGCGAAGGAGGCCGGCTTGTTCCGGGCCAGGGCCACCTGACGGGCGAGCGTCTCGGCGATCACGTTGTCACTGTCGCTGATCATGATGTCGACCAGCCGGACCATCGGCAGCGACTCGACCTTGCCCAGCTCGGTGCCGGGCGTCGGCACCCCGGCCGCCGCGCTGGCACCGGACGCGGCGGGAGCCTTGCCCCGCTTCACGTCGGCGTCGCCGGAGAGCCCGAGCAGCCGGGCGAACTGCCGGCCGGCCATCAGGTCGGGCTGGGGCACCCGCTCGGCCGCGTGGTTGGTGGCCTCGGAGTTCCGCCGGGCCTCCTCGGGGTCCCGGCGGGCGCCGTCGGTCATCAGCGCGGTGATCGCCGCGCCGAAGCCGCCGGTGGGAATGTCGGCGTCCCAGCCCGGCTCGTACACCGGGCCGCTGAACAGGGACGAGTCGACGGTCACCTTGGTCGGCGCGGTGCCGCCCAGCGCCTTGCGGACCTGGGCGGCCAGGTCGTCCAGCCGGGCCGCGCCCGGGTAGAAGCCGTTCTTGTCCACGGCCAGGGTCGGGTCACCACCGCCGACGATGACCACCTCGCCGGGGGTCGCGCCGGCCACCGCGCGGGTCGGGATCCGGTACGCGGGACCCCGGGCGGCCAGCACCGTCACCGCGGTCGCCAGCTTGGTCACCGAGGCGGGCACCGTGGGCGCGTCCTGGCCGGCGCCGTACAGCGCATTTCCGGTGGTCACGTCCGCCACCGACACGTTCACCCGGTCGCCGAGGGCCGCCGCGCGGACCAGCGGGTCGAGCGCGGCGCGTACCCCGTCGGCGGACGGGATCGGGGCGTTGGCGTCCGGACGCGAGCACCGCCGCCGGGTCGGGCTCGGGGGCTGGGCGCTCGCCGA
>NZ_JAEVHJ010000541.1:0-2563 GCF_016802855.1 Micromonospora sp. ATA51
CCATCGTGGTGGGGATGCATGGGCGTGGAGGTGGAATCCCGCGCCCAGGGCGGCCCCTCGCGGCCGGTGGCCGGTGGTGGGTGTGCTGATCGCGTTCACGCTCTGGTGCCGGTGGGCTGCGCGGGGCAGCTGGGTCCGGTCCGTTGGTGCGTGTCCCTCCGGACGCTTGCCTGCCGGGCCGTGAGGTCTGGCGGGGGAGGGTGCCCTGCGTCGCCTGGGCGCGGGGCGTGAGGTGTGGGGTCGGGCGGGGCCGGTCTTCGACCGGTCCTTGCGGCTGGCCTTGGTGGTCGGGGTGACGACGGCTTTGGCTTCGAGCTTGTCCACGACCGAGCGGATCACCCATGGCACGGTTGGTGCGGTCGATGACGGTTTTGGCCTGATGGGCCAGGCCGCGGGCTGCGATGCGGCGCCAGGCGCCGTGGTCGCGGTCTCCCTGCCAGCCGCAGCTTTCTCTGTTGGGGCAGATGGCCCACTTCCAGCCCGCCGTGGTGGGCCGGTCGGGGGCTTTGCGGTGCCACAGCGGGGTCAGGCATTGCGGGCAGTGCTTTGAGGTGTTCCGGGCTGGGACGGTGACCACGGCGATACCGGCCTCGGCGGCGAGGTGCCGCATGCGGTCGGTGATCTGCCCGCGCACCTGCTGGGACAGGCGCGTGTTGTGGGTGCGGCCCATGCCCTTGGCTTCCATCGACCGCAGGTCTTCGAGGTAGATGACGGTCGTTCCGGCGGCAATCGCTTGGTCGACGGCCCAGCGGGCGGCGGCCCAAGCGAGCGCGTCGTTGAGGTGCGACCTGCGACCGGACACGTGCCGGATCTCGCCGCGCAGCACCTCGTGTTTCGCGGTCAGGTGTTCGTCGGGGCGGCCGTCGATCAGCCGCACGTACTGGTCGTCCTTGGCGTGCAGCCGCTCTGACAGGCGCCGGAGGCGGTGCTGCTTGGCGAGGACGCCGGCGGCGCGGAACTGGGCACCGGCCCCGAGGGAGGTGATCCGGCCGTTGTCGTGGAGTCGTACGGCCCCCGCGCTGAGGAGGGTGTTGAGTCCCCAGTCCACGCCGAGCGCCACCGTGTGCCCAGCGCGCTGGGCCTTCGGCACGGCGTGCGTGTACGCGACATCGGCTCGCACCTGCCGGCCGGTTACGCGGAGGGTGGGCAGGTGCACAACCGCGCCCGCAGGGACCGTGGACGGCAGCGTGATCGGGCACTGCACCCACGTCCAGTCCCGGTACGCCTGCGGATCGGGACGGGTGGGCAGCTGCAAGCGGAGCAGCGCCCTCGCCGGGTCGGTCTCGGAACGCTCGATCGTGGCCTGCTGCCCGTCGCACGCGGCGAGCAGCAGCATCCGCGGGATCTTCGGGGTGCCTTCGAGCTCGAACACGTCCACGGGCAGGCGGCCGTTGGCCTTGCCGAACTTGGCAACCTGCCGGGTTCGGCCCTTGATGATGCTGGACGGCAGATACTCCCCGCCAGGGATCGAGGCCCGCACCTGATCCCACTCGACCGGAGTGCGCTTACGCGGATCGGCCGGCCACGTCGCCAGCACCCCGGCGGTCAGATCAGCGCGCCACTTCGCCGAGCGCAGAGCACGCCCAGCCTGCTCCTGGGCCATGCGCACGATCCGGTCATTGACCTTCACACCCTCAGGCGTGGCGGCGGTCCAGCCCAGGCGCCGCAGCGCCATCCACGCGTTCGACGGCAGTTTCCGACCGCCCGCGTCCTCCCCGGAGGCCAACACATCCACACCTGCGCTGTTCCAGTGCTCGCCCATCAGAGCGCAGACCATGCCCGCCACCAGGCCGGTACACCAGCCGACACGTTCGGCAAGCACGGCCTGGGACAGGACTTCGCCGGTCTTCTCGTCCACACCTGCACGCACAAGGATGCGCGCGCACGCGGTGCGGGAGGTCTCGCCCTCGGCCAGCGGCAACTTCCGGCTCACCGGCCACCAGCCCGGCATTGCCCCGACTCGGCCAGCAGGCCACCCCGGTTCTCGGCCGATCGCATCCCGTACAGGCGCCCGACGAACGTGGCGACGACAGAAACGAAGTCCTCGACGAGTTCTTCCCGCCCGCCGAGCTTCCTCGGCCCGAGCACTTCGAGGGCGGCCCCGTGCACGGCGAGCAGGTGTTCGAGCCAGCCGACACCGAACCTTGCAAGCCGGTCCTCATGCGTGACCCGGACCACGGTGATGCTTCCGTCGGCAACGGCCCGCAGCAGCCGGTTGAGGCCGGTCCGGTCCTCCCGCAGGCCCGAGGCCCGGTCACGGAAAACCTCGACGACCTCGCCGATGGACGTGGCCCGCAGCTCGTTCTCGTGCGCCTCCAACGAAGACTCCCGCCCACTGGAGCCGCAGACGCGCACGTACAGGCCCTCCAAGCGAAAACGCTCACCGCCGGTAGAAACCTTCATCGCCTCGACATCAATCGAGGAGAACCGGCGCTCACGGCCAACCCAAGTCACCGGAATCTTCCCCGAGCCAGCCCAAAGACCAAGCGTCACGGGATGACCACCGAGACGCTTCACGGCCTTTGACAGCCGAAGAAATTCCACACGATCAATCTATGATCAC
>NZ_JAEVHJ010000542.1:0-2562 GCF_016802855.1 Micromonospora sp. ATA51
GGCCACGCTTGGGGACGACCAGGACCTTGAAGACCTCGGGGCTCCGCCGAACCCCGGCCCTCCTCAGAGATCAGCCGGGGATCTCCTCGTCGGGCACCACAAGAGCTACCAGCCTCTCTGGACGGGGCCAAGGTCGTTCGGCTGGTGAGGCGCTCCACCTTGTCCCCGTCCAGAGAGCTGGAAGGTCTACGACTGCCGACGAGGAGATCCCTAGCTTGCCTGGCCGCCACTGCCGTTGCCATCAGCGCCCAGAGCAGGATCACGCAGAACGACCAGCCGCGGGTCATAGACCAAGCGTCGTGCACGCTTCACGGCCGGCTTCCCGGTAGGCGGATTGCCTGTGAGCACAGCATGCGCCGGGTCCACTTTCATTGGCCGGTCATTGTCCACGACCGGATCCCTCTTCACGCCAAAGTTCGCGTCACGGGCAGCCCGTGCGGGGAAGCAGGACAGCCCGTACCCCTCATGACCTTCGAGTACGTCCTCAGGCAGAAGTTGCAGCTCGTCCAGGACAGAGCCTAGGTAGATTGAGACCTCGGTGTCACCGTTGGACGGGGTGAGGTTGGCAGACGACGGCCAGCGACGACCGCGATTGTCGTTGTACGGCGCCTGACTCGGGGGAATCCGGCGATAACAGCGCTCATCGTCATCGATCGAGCTATCATCTTCCGGTGGCGTGGACGTCATTCGCAGTAGGCGCGTGTAAGGAGGCCGAGCTCTTTACTGAGCCGAGCGCGAGGATAACGCTCTTCCTCCCACTCTCGAACTCCTTCTTGGCACCACGCTGATACCTGCCCATCTGGCTCGATGTAGACCTCTAGGTCGACGCCGGCAAGATGCCACTCTAGTTGAAGACCACCATGGGAAGTTGGGACAACACTCGGAGGGACTGAATCGTCCGCCATCGTCTCTATTAGAACCATAACGGCGGCGTTCGCTGCCTCCAATGACGTCGGAACCCCGCCTGCGCCGTCCCAGTCCTCTTCAAGACTAAGGGCCCCGACAATGCCTTCTAGCGCGACGCCTACCCACCGCGGCAGGGCGTGACGGGACCAAATGTCATCCGTTGGAAGCGCAGCGACCTGCACCGTGGGCTCCGGTCGCCGTCCTAGCGCGGGAATCCTCAGACGCCATAGGCTACCGCCCGTAGGCCAATACGCCGCAAGAGTCATGCGATCCTCCCCCAGAGTCGGTGCGCTTCCTCAGTGGTGTTTGCAGCGAATCCTCGAACTATTTGGTCGTGCCCTTCATCGAAGAAGCCCATTAGTGGTGCGAGGCCAGGTGAGCGCTGATCCCGCTCGTACGGCTCACCCCGGTACAGAAGCGAGAGGCGAAGCACCGGTTCATGGTCTGTGAGAACCGGTTCGGCGTCGATGTGGAGCCGAGCGTAGTCAACTCCTCCTCCGCGGTCCGTCGTCCGGAACGTGAGACGCTGCGAGATATTGACCGCTGATATCTCAGGCCGCGCAGAATCATGGGAATACAGCGACGGGAGGGCCTTTGCGAGGACATCAGGCCGAATGCCGTCAGACATCGGAATGTCGTTTACGTACGACACCTCCGCCTGAGTCACTTTAATGTCCACGCCGCAGACCTCTTCAACGAAGTTGCCGAAAAGGACGGCGTTTCGGACGAAGTCTTGCCGTAGCGTCTCGTACTGCGGATAGTCGACTGTGTCTGTTCTCCTCCAAGCACAGGCGAAGCGGTCCCCCTGCACTTGCACAAGGCTGGATCGATCAACAGAGGTGAATATGAGCATAGGGATAGGGGGGCGTTCCATCAGGGCAAACTGGAATTGCATTCCCAGCCGGTGGCCCCTCGCGAAGTTCTCCACCTGAAGCGGGACAGGTGCTCTCTCTTCGACTTCGGGGTAGCGATCCTGTAGGAGTTCGCGGAGGCGTCCCAGGTCCACCGCACGCAACTCCAGTTGCGGGAACTGGATTGCCATGCTTACTTCACGTACCGGGGGGCGCTCGAACCGCGGCAGGTCAGCAGTGCGGCTGTAGGGCAGCTGTCTGGTCCGCCATGCATCCCCCTGCGTCGCGTCGACCACAGCCCGCCACATGGTCTAAGCGTAGCGTATCCGCCAACGTGTTCCTCCGTAGTCGGTTGTCGCATTTCGCCCATGGTGCGGCGGCCTAAGCGTGGTGCAGACAGTGCCGAAGGTCAAGGCCCATACCGTCGTGCCCCCTCACCTTGAGGTCCTAACTGGGCATACTGAAGGTCTGCGCCGAGGCTACGGATCAGATGGCGGGCGCGTCAGCAGAAAGTCAGCGAACACCTGACAGGGTTCCCCACCAACGAACAGGCAGACGGCGGCCGACCCTGCGTCGTCGCGGCCGAGCGACAGCGGCCGATAGCGGATGACAGCACGCACGGCCGTTCGGGACGAAGAGGTCGTCGGTTCGAATCCGGCCACCCCGACCAGAGGTAACAGCAGGTCAAGGCCCCTCCGTGGAGGGGCTTGATTCGTTTCTGGGGATCACTGCTCTCTAGAAGGCACTGAGCAGGCAGCTGCCGGGTGTCGAGGCGTTTGGTGCTGAGTGCCGGGATCAGGTGCAG
>NZ_JAEVHJ010000543.1:0-2542 GCF_016802855.1 Micromonospora sp. ATA51
TGAGGTGCGACACGAGGTCGCACGTGTGGAGTGAGTACGTCGATTGGAGGTCGGGTGTAGATGCCCGAGACGTAGCTCCCGGTCAGTGTCCGAGACCGGTCCCCGCCCTGACGTGCGTGGCGAGTAATTGCCGGGTGCGAAGCTCAGGGAAAAGCCCAAGGACGCCCATTCCGACTGGGTGTCACAGGTGAGGGGAAGGCCGAAAGGGTGAATATGGTGAACCCTCGTTGATGCCTCGTTACGGCAACTCTTCGGGTCGGGTAATTGGTACCGAGGAGATAAAGAGGCTTGCCGCTGGAAGTCGGCAGACGGCGACCGAGGACTCTTCGACGGTCGTGTGGATACCGTCGCCTCCGGGGTTAAGAGGGCACCCGACCCGGCCGTGTCTCACGCGTGTGGAACGTGGAAACCCCGTTACGGTCCGCAACGTCTCCGGGCGCTGGCGGTAGGCCGACCGTGAGGAGAGCTGAATTCCGTGGCGGGAACAGGACGCCCAAGAAGCGAATGCCGGTAGCTGAAAGGCGACAGGAAATCGGCGACAGGATGGCCGGTCCTCCGACCGGCCGCCGCCGGTATAACTGGCCGGATACCGGGCCTGGTGCCCGGCTGTGAAGACAGGCTGACGTGTGGCGGGTGAGCCTTTGACGACGATGCACCGGAACCACCGGAACCGAAGGGCAAGTTAGACGCGATGACGGCTTTTGCTTTCGATGTTGCGAGAGCGGCCCTCGGAGTGAACGGACCGGAGGACGTACCCACGTGGGACACCGTCGGCTGGCGACACCACGAGGAGAACGTACGGCGGCTACGGGGCAGGATCTTCAAGGCGACGAAGGACGGCGACTGGCCTAATGTCAGGAACCTGCAGAAAATGATGCTGCGGAGCTGGTCGAACACGCTGCTCAGCGTGCGCCAGGTCGCGCAGCGCAACGCTGGCCGCAAGACCGCGGGCATCGACGGGAAGGTCGCGTTGACCTCCCCGGCACGCATGGACCTGGCGGTGCAGACCCACCGCACGGCCCGGTCCTTCGCACCGCTCGCGGCCAAGCGGGTGTACATACCGAAAGCCAATGGGAAACAGCGCCCGCTCGGCATCCCGGTCATCTCGGATCGCGTCCACCAGGCGCGACACCGCAACGCACTGGAACCCGAATGGGAGGCTCGGTTCGAACCCAAGAGCTACGGGTTCAGACCAGGCCGCAGCTGCCAGGACGCGATCACGGTCATCCACGTGACGGCGTGCGGCGCGACCGCGCAACGCCTGTGGGTGCTGGACGCAGACCTCACCGCGGCATTCGACAGGATCGACCACGACCACCTACTCGCCACCATCGGGACGTTCCCCGGCCGGACGAAGATCCGGGACTGGCTGAAGGCGGGCGTGTTCGAACCGGGCAAAGGATTCGCACCGACCGACGCGGGAACCCCGCAAGGCGGCGTGATCAGTCCATTGCTGTTGAATATCGCGTTGCATGGGCTGGAAGAGGCGGCAGGAGTCCGCAAAGAACGCAGCGATCCGCAGCGGACGAAGCGTGGCTCCCCTTCGCTGATCAGATACGCCGACGACATGGTCGCCCTCTGCTACTCCAAGCAGCAGGCCGAAGACGTCAAAACGCGGCTCGCCGCATGGCTGGCGCCCCGAGGATTGACCTTCAACGAGGACAAGACGCGCATCGTCCACCTCGACGACGGGTTCGATTTCCTGGGATTCACCGCCCGCAGGCACCACGGCAAGCTCCTGATCAAACCCAGCAAGGCCGCCGTCAAACGAGTCAGGCACCGCCTCTCCGCCGAGTTCCGTGCCCTGCGGGGAACGAACCCGGCGGCAGTCCTCGCGAAGATCAACCCGATCGTGCGGGGCTGGGCGAACTACTACCGAGGGGCAGCGTCGTCCATCGTGTTCGCAGCCTTGGACGTGCACCTGTGGCGGCTCACCTACAAGTGGGCCTGCCACCGCCACCCCCACAAGCCGAAGCCCTGGATCATCAACCGGTACTTCGGCCGGTACAACACGGCCAGGCAGGACCGCTGGGTATTCGGCGACCGCACCAGCGGCGCCTACCTACCCAAGTTTGCCTGGACCAAGATCGTCCGGCACGGCCTGGTACGCGGGGACGCATCTCCAGACGACCCCGCCCAGGCCGACTACTGGGCCCAACGGCGCAGCAAGAGCAGACCCCTGCTCGACCGCCGGACCCTGCACCTGCTCCGCAGGCAGAACGGGTCCTGCACCATCTGCGGGCAACTACTCCTGCACGCCGACCGCGAGCCACAAAGCCCCCGCGAATGGGAACAATGGCACCGCACCACCCGCAAGGCGATGACCGAGCAGCACATCATCTCCCACGGGACAGGCCTACCGAACGAAACCCGACTCGTTCACGCCTCCTGCCACCGCCGCACCACCGGCACGCGGCAGGACCCAGCACACCTGCAACCCTGAAATCGCCCGAGCGGCTTGCTTGAGCCGTGTGCCGCGACGAGTTGCACGCACGGTTCTGAGGGGGCCCCGGCGCAGCAATGCGCCGGGGCTACCCGACTG
>NZ_JAEVHJ010000544.1:0-2541 GCF_016802855.1 Micromonospora sp. ATA51
AAGCCCACCTTGCGCAGCGCCGGCAGCAGCGGCGCCGCTGCACCGCCACGCCGACGGCGACCCCGGCGGTGACGAGGAAGGCGAGCACCACCATGGCCGGCCGCCAACGGCGGGCGGCGGGTCGAGCGGTGCGGTAGCCGGCGGGGGCAGGCCGCGCGGAGCCATGGCGCGGCCGGGGGGAACTGGGCATCCGGCTCAGCCTGCCATGTCGTGGCCCCGCGCGCTCTCCCCCGTTTCGGCGAGCAGCCCCACCACCGCCCGCGCCACCGTACGCGGCACCTCCAGCTGCGCCACGTGGCCGACACCGTCGAGCATCAGCAGCCGGCTGTCCGGGATGACCCGGGCCGCCTGCGGCGCCACCCGGACGTCGACCAGCCGGTCCTGCCGACCGCCGACGACCAGCGTGGGCGCCCGCACCGTGGCGGCCAGCCGCCAGAGCGAACCCGACCCCGGCAGGTACGACCGCAGGAAGCTGGAGACCAGACCGCGGAACGTCCGGACGTACGCGGCGGCGTAGTGCGCGGCCTCGTAGCGGATCCGGATCTCCTCGACCGCCTCCTGCCGGCGCTGGTCGCAGATCCGGGACAGGTCGCCACGCAGGCCTCCATCACCTGCTGGGCCGTCACCTCCGGAGCGAGCTGGGCCAGCCGCCAGGCGGCCAGCCGCTCGCCCCGGGGGATCGCCAACAGCGGCAGCATCCGCCCCTGGAGGGACCGCCGGAAGTCCAGGAACGGCAGCGCCGGGGAGATCAGGGTCAGCGTCCGCACCAGGTCCGGCCGCGACGCCGCGACCTGCACCGAGATCGCCCCGCCCAGCGAGTTGCCGAAGAGATGCACCGGTCCCCGGTCGCTGTGCTCGATCCAGCGCACCACCCGCTCGGCGAAGGTGGGGATCGTGTAGCGCCGGCCCGGCTCGCTGCGCCCGAAGCCGGGCAGGTCGATGGCCTGGCCGTCCAGCCGGTCGGCGAGCAGACCGGCCAGGTCCGTCCAGTTCTGCGACGAACCGCCCAGGCCGTGCACGTAGAGCCCCGGCTCCGCGCCGGGCGCGGTGGCCGGGGTGTCCCGTACGTAGGTGACCGTGCCGTCGAGGCGTACCGCGCGGCCGGGCCAGGGTGGCGGCACGTGGTGCGCCGGCAGGAGATGGTCCGGCCAGAGGGTGGCGCGCTTCATGCTCCCAGTGTTTCCCACGCCACCGCTGGCCGACACCGGTCGCGGATCAGGCCAGCAGCGCCTCGAGCCGACGGTTCACGGCGGCCAGGGTCGCCCGGACCACCGCCTGCCGGGGGTCGCCGGCGACCAGCGCCGAACCGGCCAGCTGCTCCACCCACCCGTCGCAGACCAGCAGCACCACCACGGTGGCGACCTCGCAGTTGCCGAACGGCACCACGGCGGTGTGCTCCACGAAACAGCGCCCCCGGTCCCCCGGCTGGACGGCGCCGCGCAGCAGCTCGTCCACGGCGGCCGCGGCGGCCACCGCGCAGAGCCGCAGCACGTAGCCGTCGACGGCCGGGCCGGTGGAGTGGCCCTCGGCGGTCGCGTCCGCGGCGATCAGGCGGACCTCGACGGTGGCGTCGAGGCCGAAGGTGCTCACCTGGACGTGGTCGATCACCACCCGGGGCCCCGGCGCGCCGCCGGTGTCCAGCGGTCGGGAGGGCGCGGTCTCCGTCGTGGTCATCTGACCACCCGAGTACGACGTGCCGAGCGTCGCCGGGCTGCCGGTGGCGGCGCGGCCGGTGCGGCGGCGAGCGACGTCTCCTCCACCGTGGCCCGACCCCGGTGCGGCGCGGCCGGGCGTCTCCGGCGCGGCGTCTCCGGCTCCGCCCGTGCCTCGTTACGGCTCTCCGGGTCGGACGCCTCGGCCAGCCGGCCGGCCCGCCCCTCGGGCTCCTGGCCGGGGCGGCTCTCCGGGGCGCGCGGGTCGCGACTGTCCGTCGCCCGCGGGTCCGCCGGAGCCGGGCCGGTACGCGAGGCGCCGGCGCGCTCCTCGGCGGGGCGCGTCTCGGCAGCGCGCCGCTCGGAGCGACGGCGCACCGGAGGCGGCGGCGTGGCGGGCATCCCCGGCAGGTTCTGCGGGGCGGCGGCCAGCCCCATCCGATCCTGGAGCAGCCGCGCCACCTGGCGGCTCACCTCGGCCGGGTCGGCGCCGTCGGCCAGGTCGAGCCGGAGGCTGTGCGCGCCGGCCGGAGTCCGGCGCAGGGCGGCGTCCCGGACGCCGGCGACCTCCCGGACGGCGTCCAGGATGGCGTTCACGTCGAACCCCTCGGGTCGCTCCCGCAGGGGCGCGGGCTCGTCGTCCCGGCGCAGGTGGGTGGCGATCCGGGCGAGTTCCGGGGTTTCGGCGGGTGGCTCCACTGCTGGCGGCTCCGGCACGACGGGCACGTCCGGTTCTGCGGGGACGCGCTGCGGCAGTATCGCCGTCGCCCGGTCGTCCGGCCGGATGTCGGCGACCGGCTCGGCCGTCGGCATCGGTTCGGGGGCGGACCGGCGGGCCGCATAGGGGGGTGCGCTCGTGGGGGCGGGCGCGGGGGCGCGGTCGAAGCGG
>NZ_JAEVHJ010000545.1:0-2534 GCF_016802855.1 Micromonospora sp. ATA51
CCGGAGGTGGCGCGGTGGCGGCGGGAGGCGGACCTGCTCCTCGCCGAGCGGGCCGAGCTGCTGCGGCGGGCCGAGGCGGTCGAGGTCGGAGCTGCCCCGGCACCTGTCCGCGACCCAGTTGGTGGCGCTGCGCCGCGACCCGGGGGCCCTGGCGCGCGCCCTGCGCCGCCCGATGCCCACCGAGCCCAACCCGTACGCCCGCCGGGGCACCGCCTTCCACACCTGGCTGGAACAGCGCTTCGGCGCCGACCGGCTGCTGGACGTGGACGAGCTGCCCGGCGCCGCGGACGACGACGCGGCCCCCGACGAGGCGCTCACCGAGCTGCAGGAGCGATTCCTGGCCAGCGAGTGGGCCGACCGGGTGCCGCTGGAGGTGGAGGTGCCGTTCGCCACAGTGATCGCCGGGGTGGTGGTCCGGGGGCGGATGGACGCGGTCTTCGCCCGGCCGGGTGGCCGGTTCGACGTGGTCGACTGGAAGACCGGCCGGCAGCCCGCCGGGCGGGAGGCCGAGGTGGCCGGCGTGCAGCTCGCCGTCTACCGGCTGGCCTGGGCCGAGCTGGCCGGCGTGCCGGTCGAGCGGGTGGGCGCCGCCTTCCACTACGTGCGGGACGGCGTCACCGTCCGCCCGGCCGACCTGCTCGACGGCGACGGGTTGACCGCGCTGATCGCCGGCGTACCGGAAATTTCGGCGGACCGCCCCACGTTACGTAATCCGTGGTAGGTTAGGCGCGTTGCAGTTTTGGTTTCCAGAGACTCTGTGTGCGCCTGGCGGATTGTGGCCCCAGGCGCTCTTTGTTGTGTCCGGAGTTCTCCGGGCGGGGCGACCAGCAGCGACAGGCGATTCGCGCATGCCCGCGCGGAGCGCTCCTCTTCGAGCCCGCAACAGGTGCGGGTTCGACGTTCCGTCAAGGAGACGAAACAAATGGCTATTGGCACCGTCAAGTGGTTCAACGCTGACAAGGGCTTCGGCTTCATCACCCCGGACGGCGGCGGCGCCGACGTCTTCGCCCACTTCTCGGCGATCCAGTCCTCCGGCTACCGGAGCCTGGACGAGAACCAGCGGGTCGAGTTCGAGGTGACCCAGGGCCAGAAGGGCCCGCAGGCGGAGAACATCCGCCCGCTCTGATCTTCGGATCACCCAGCACCATCCACCGCACCCTCTCGGGTGCGGTGACGGGACCGTCCGCCGCGCCGCCCACCCGCTCCGCGGGGCGCGCGTGCTGCGGCGGACCGGCCCGTACCACCTTCGGTTCGTGCTTGTGAGTCGCGACGGGCTTTACCGCCGACGACAGCGCCGCCCTGCGGCGCCCTCCCTCGACACGTGCCGCGTCGAGGAAGGCATTCCGCATGACCATGACCATTCCCACCTTCGCCGCGACCGGGCTCGCCCCGGCGCTGCTCACCGAGCTGGCGGCGCAGGGCATCACCGAGCCGTTCCCGATCCAGTCGGCGACGCTGCCGGACTCGCTCGCCGGCCGGGACGTGCTCGGCCGGGGTCGGACCGGCTCCGGCAAGACGCTCGCCTTCGGGCTGCCGCTGCTGCACCGCATCGCCGCCCGCCGGGCCCGCCCCGGCCGGCCGCTCGCGCTCGTGCTGGTGCCGACCCGGGAGCTGGCCCAGCAGGTCACCACCGCGCTCGCCCCGTACGCCCGTGCCCTCGGGCTGCGCTGCGCCACCGTGGTCGGCGGCCTGTCGCTGCAGCGGCAGGCGGACGCGCTGCGCGCCGGCGCCGAGGTGGTCGTGGCCACCCCCGGCCGGCTGCACGACCTGATCAACCGCGGCGACGCCCGCCTCGGCGAGGTCGCCATCACCGTGCTCGACGAGGCCGACCAGATGGCCGACATGGGCTTCCTTCCGCAGGTCACCAAGCTGCTGGAGCAGGTCGCCCCGGACGGCCAGCGGATGCTCTTCTCCGCCACGCTGGACGGCGGCGTGGACCGGTTGGTCCGCCGCTTCCTGAGCAACCCGGTGTCGCACTCGGTCGACCCGGGTACCGCCACGGTGAGCGCGATGACCCACCACGTGCTGCACGTCGACGCGGTGGACAAGCCCGCCGCGCTCACCCAGATCGCCGCCCGCGAGGGCCGCACCATCCTGTTCATGGGGACCAAGCACCGCGCCGACCGGCTGGCCCGCCAGTTGCTCTCCAAGGGGGTACGCGCGGCCGCGCTGCACGGCGGCAAGTCGCAGCCGCAGCGCACCCGGATCCTGGAGCAGTTCCGCACCGGCCAGGTGACCGCGCTGGTGGCCACCGACGTGGCGGCCCGGGGCATCCACGTGGACGGCCTGGACATGGTGGTCAACGTGGATCCGCCGACCGAGGCGAAGGACTACCTGCACCGGGGCGGGCGTACCGCCCGGGCGGGGGAGTCCGGCACCGTGGTCACCCTGGTCCTGCCCGAGCAGCGCCGGGACGTGTCCCGGCTGATGAGCGTGGCCGCGGTTCCGACCGCCGCGTCCACCGACTCCCTGCCGTTGGTGGGCGGCGCGATCAGGTACGGCTGGTAAGGCCGTCCAGCGATGGCGTTGACCGC
>NZ_JAEVHJ010000546.1:0-2525 GCF_016802855.1 Micromonospora sp. ATA51
GGCTGCGGCTGCTCGGCGTACCGGCCGAGCCGGTGGCCGGCCGGCGGCGGTGTTCGCGGGCCCACCGCGCGCGCCGGCGGTGACCGCCACCGGTGGGGTGGCCCGATGAACATTCTGCTGTGGCACGTGCACGGCTCCTGGACCACGTCCTTCGTGCACGGGAAACACCGGTACCTGGTCCCGGTCACCCCCGACCGCGGCCCGTACGGCCTCGGCCGGGCGCGAACCTACCCGTGGCCGGACAGCGCGGTCGAGGTGACCCCGCAGGAGCTGGGCCGGGCCGACGTGGACGTGGTCCTGCTCCAGCGCCCCGAGGAGTTCGACCTCGCCTGCGAGTGGCTGGGCCGTCGGGTGGGCCGGGACGTGCCGGCGATCTACGTCGAGCACAACACCCCCAAGGGGGACGTGCCGAATACCCGGCACCCGATGGCCGGCCGGGACGACCTGCTGCTCACCCACGTGACCCACTTCAACGAACTGTTCTGGGACAACGGCGGCAGCCGCACCGCCGTCGTCGAGCACGGCGTGGTCGCGCCGGCCGTCGAGTGGACCGGCGAGCTGGACCGGCTCGCGGTGGTGATCAACGAGCCGGTCCGCCGCTGGCGGGTCACCGGCACGGACCTGCTGCCCCGGTTCGCCGAGATCGCCCCGCTGGACGTCTACGGCATGGGGGTGGCCGGGCTGGCCGACCGCCTCGGGCTGCCGGCGGACCGGGTCACCAGCCACGACGACGTCCCGCAGCACGCCATGCACACCGAACTGGCCCGGCGGCGGGCGTACCTGCACCTGTGCCGGTGGACCTCGCTGGGGCTGAGCCTCGTCGAGGCGATGACGATGGGCATGCCGGTCGTCGCGCTCGCCACCACCGAGGCCCTGGAGGCGGTGCCGCCGTCCGCCGGTGCCCTCTCCACCCGGGTGGACGTCCTGCTGGAGGCGGCCCGACGGTTCGTCGAGGACCCGTCGGCCGCCCGCCGGGCCGGCGCCGAAGCCCGGGTCGCCGCCCGAAACCGCTACGGGCTGGACCGTTTCCTCGCCGACTGGGACCGCCTGCTGGAGGAGGAAGTATGCGCGTCGCGATGATCTCGGAGCACGCCAGCCCGCTCGCCGTCCTCGGCGGCGAGGACGCGGGCGGCCAGAACACGCACGTCGCGGAGCTCTCCGCCGCGCTGGTGGCCGCCGGCCACGACGTCCGCGTCTACACCCGCCGCGACGCCGTGGACCTGCCCGTGACGGTACGGGCCCCGGACGGCTTCGACGTGGTGCACGTGCCCGCCGGCCCGGCCGAGCCCGTCGCCAAGGACGAGCTGCTGCCGTACATGGCCGAGTTCGGCGCCTGGCTGGCGGAGCGGTGGCGCACCGACGACTGGCAGCCCGACGTGGTCCACGCGCACTTCTGGATGAGCGGCCTGGCCGCGCTCGCCGCCGGCCGGCGGACCGGGGTGCCGGTGGTGCAGACGTACCACGCGCTCGGCACGGTGAAGCGGCGCCACCAGGGGGCCCAGGACACCAGCCCGCCGGGCCGGGTCCGCCACGAACGGGAGCTGGGCCGGTCCGTCGACCGGGTGGTCGCCCAGTGCCAGGACGAGGTCGGTGAGCTGGTCCGGATGGGAGTGCCCCGGTCCCGGATGACGATCGTCCCGTCCGGGGTGAACCTCGGCACCTTCGCCCCGCTCGGTCCGGCCGCCGAGCGGGACGGCGACCGGCCGCGGATCCTCACCGTGGGCCGGCTGGTGGAACGCAAGGGCTTCCAGGACGTCATCCGGGCCACCGCCCTGGTGCCCGGGGCGGAGTGCGTGGTGGTGGGCGGTCCGCCGGCCGGACTGCTGGAGACCGACCCGTACGCCCGGCGACTGCGGGCGCTCGCCGACTCCCTCGGGGTGGCCGACCGGGTGAAGCTGATCGGCGCGGTGCCCCGGGAGGAGATGGGCCGCTGGTACCGGTCCGCCGACGTGCTGGTCGCCGCGCCTGGTACGAGCCGTTCGGGCTCACCCCGCTGGAGGCGATGGCGTGCGGCGTACCGGTGATCGGCACCGCCGTCGGCGGGCTGATCGACACGGTCGTCGACGGGCGGACCGGTGACCTCGTGCCGGCCCGGGACCCGCAGGCGCTGGGCGCGGCCGTCCAGCGGCTCCTCGGCGACCGGATCCGCCGCTTCGCGTACGCCACGGCGGCGCTGGAACGGGCCCGCCGCTGCTACTCCTGGTCGACCACGGCGGACCGGCTGACGGAGGTGTACGGCGAGGTGGCCGCCGTGCGTCGGCGACCCGGGTGGTCGCCTGATGGCGGCGCCCGACCGGACCGGCGAGGCTGCCGACAGCCTGCTGGACACCCACCTGGGCCACCTGGCGGCGGCGCTGCTGCCCTTCCGGCGCGCGGAGCGACTGCTCGCCCGTTGGGGCGGCGAGCTGGCGCACCGGCTGGCCACCGGCGGGCGGCTGCTGGTGGCGGGCAACGGGGGCAGCGCCGCCGAGGCCCAACACCTTACCGCCGAACTCGTCGGCAAACTCCGCGACGACCGCGAACCC
>NZ_JAEVHJ010000547.1:0-2524 GCF_016802855.1 Micromonospora sp. ATA51
GCCCACCGGCCAGGCCCACCTGGAGGGCTCGATCGGGGCGTGGACGTCGCCACCGACCTCAGCGGCGCCGGGCCGGCCATCGCGGTCAACAGCGCGGGCGTGACGTTCAGCGGCGACGCGGCGGTGGTGACGTGGGCGGCGGAGGTCGCCCGGATCGCCCCGGCCGGTCAGCCGGGCTGGATCTTCGGCTCCCCGAACGGCACCCACCTCGCCATCGGGCAGCTCGTCCTCGGCGGGAAGGCCAGCCTGGGCGCCGGCCGCGACGACGTGGAGCTGACGTCCAGGCCGGCCGGGCCGAGCTGGTGGTCCGCCCCGGCGACGGCGACGGGCTGCTCGGCAAGCTGCTGCCCGCCGACGGGCTGCGGATCGGCCTCGACCTCGGCCTGGCCTGGTCGATGCGGGGTGGCCTGCACCTGTCGGGCGCGGCGGCGCTGGCCGCCGAGTACCCGGTGCACCTGTCCTGGCACGGCCTCGGCGTGCAGGGGCTGCGGATCGCGCTGACGGCGTCCACCAGCACCCGGGCGCTCAGCCTGGTGATCAGCACCACCGTCCACGCCACGCTGGGTCCGCTGCACGCCGTGGTGGAGAACATCGGCGTCAGCGCCGACCTGACCTTCCCGCCGGCCCTGCCGGCCGGATCCGGCGCGCAGGCCAGCGCCGGCAACCTCGGCGCGGCCGACCTGCGACCGAAGTTCAAGGGCCCGGACGGGGTCGGGCTGCGGATGGACAACGGCATCGTCTCCGGCGGTGGCTACCTCTTCGTCGACGAGCCCCGCGGCATGTACGCCGGCGTGCTCCAGCTCGGCATGACCTCCACCACGCCGCTGGCCCCGATGAAGGGGTTCCGGCTCCAGGCCACCGCCATCCTCAACATCCGCAACCCGGACGGCAGCCGGCTCGCCGAGGCCGACGGCACGCACACCTTCTCCCTGCTGCTGGCCGGCACGTACGAGTGGTTCCCCGGGCTGATGCTCTTCTGGGGCATCTCCATCACCGGGCTCGGACTGGTCGTCGGCTGGAACCGGCGGACCAACCCGGAGGAGGTGCGCAACGCCGCCCGCGCCGGCACCCTGGACGCCCTGCTCTTCCCGCAGGACCCGGTCGGCAACGCGCCCGCCGTGATCGCCACCCTCAGCCGGATCTTCCCGGTGGACACCACCGGCACCGTCCTCGGGGCGATGGTGCGGCTGAACTTCCTCGGCGGGCAGGTCGTCGCCGACCTCGCGGTGCTGGTGGAGTTCCCCGACCCGGTGCGCATCCTGCTGCTGGGCAAGCTGGTCATCGACTTCAAGGAGGCCGGGAAGTTCCGGCTCGACTCGGCGGGGGTCGTGGACTTCGCCCGCCGGGAGATCAGCGTCGACGCCGCGCTGATCGACTCCAAGCTGTTCGGTCGCCCGGTCTCCGGCGAGATGGCGCTGCGCGCCCGGTGGGGCGAGGGCCGCACCTTCGCCGTCTCGATCGGCGGCTTCCACCCCCGTTACCCGGCACCGCCCGGGTTCCCGCCCGTCAAGCGGTTCGCCATCGCGCTGCAGAAGTCCGGCAAGGGCCTCGGCCTCACGGCGTACCTCGCCGTCACCAGCAACACCGCGCAGTTCGGGGCGGAGCTGAAGCTGCACTTCGAGGGCGGCGGGTTCGTCATCGACGGCCGGGCCTGGCTGGACGTGATGTTCCAGTTCAAGCCGTTCTGGTTCACCGCCGAGATCGGCGCGACGGTGTCGCTGAAGTACAAGGACAAGGAGCTGCTGGCGATCAATCTGATCGTCGGGGTGAGCGGGCCCGGGCCCTGGCGGGCCTGGGGCGAGGCCCGGATCAAGTTCCTGTTCTGGGAGGTGTCGGCGAAGTTCTCCTGGACCGACGGGAAGACCGCCGCCGAGGACGAGCCGACGTACGTCGACGCCGGCGAGGCGCTGCGCGCGGCGCTGTCCACCCCGGACGCCTGGGAGGTCCGCCCGGCGCTCACCGCCGGCGAGCCGGTGACGCTGCGGGACCTGGCCGGCTGGGCCGGACCGGTGCTGCTGCAGCCCGGGGCGCTGCTGACGGTCCGGGAGAACGTGCTGCCGCTGGACACCGACCTGTCCCGGATGGGCACCTCCCGGATCAGCGGGCCGAACCGGTTCACGCTGACCACCGTGGACGTCGGGGCGGGCGACGAGAAGCTGGCCGGCCGGCTCGGCGACGTCGTCGAGGACGACTTCGCGCCCGGTCAGTTCCGGGATCTGTCGCCGGAGGAGCAGCTCACCACCCCCGGGTTCGTCCGGCTGGCGGCCGGGCGGACGGTCGCGCTGCCCGCGGACACCACGCTGCCCGCGGCCGACCTGACCACCTTCGCCGGCCTGGCCGACGACTCGGCGTACGACCGGATCGTCATCGACGACCCGGACGCCGCCGGACGACCGCTGCCGGCACAGCGAAGCCTGCTGGCCGGCGGCGACGTCGTCGAGGACGACTTCGCGCCCGGTCAGTTCCGGGATCTGTCGCCGGAGGAGCAGCTCACCACCCCCGGGTTCGTCCGGCTGGCGGCCGG
>NZ_JAEVHJ010000548.1:0-2522 GCF_016802855.1 Micromonospora sp. ATA51
CGGCGCCCGGACGATCCGGCCCGGCCTGCGGCCCGGCCAGGGCTGGCGCGACCGCGGCGGGCGGATGCTCGCCGCCGGGCCGACCGTGCTGCTGCCGGCGGCCGCGGCGGTGGCGGTGCTGGCCGGTGACCTGTCGGGGCTGAGCAAGGCCGAGGTGGAGCGGATCTGGCTGCCGTTCGCCGTCTGGCTGCTGGTCGCCACCGCCCACCTGCCGGCGTCCACGCGGCGCTGGTGGCTCCTCGGGCAGGCCGGCACCGCCCTCGCCGTGAACCACCTGCTGTGGACGGTCTCCTGACGCGGCCGGCGAAAGGGCCCGCCGCGGGTCAGACCGTCAGGGCCGCCGGCTCGCGCAGCGGATCGGTGGCGAAGGCGGTCACCCCGTCGGCGAACCCGACCCGGGCGGTGTATCCGAGCAGGTCGGTCGCCCGGCGCGGATCGGCGACGACGTGCCGCACGTCGGCGGAGCGGGCGCCGCCGATCACCAGCGGCGCCGGCCCGGCCATGGCGGTGGCCAGCGTGGCGGCCAGCTCGCCCACGGTGTGCGGCTCCCCGGAGCAGACGTTGACCGGCGTCAGGGGCTGCGGCGACGGCGTCGCCAGCGCCAGCAGGTTCGCCCGCGCCACGTCGCTGACGTGCACGAAGTCCCGCCGCTGCCGGCCGTCCTCCAACACCTGCGGAGGCCGGCCGGCGGCCAGCGCGGACCGGAAGATGGCGGCCACCCCCGCGTACGGGGTGTCGCGGGGCATCCGGGGGCCGTAGACGTTGTGGTAGCGCAGCGCCCAGACCCCGCCGCCGGTCTGCCGCGCCCAGGCGGCGGCCAGGTGCTCCTGGGCCAGCTTGGTGGCGGCGTACGTGCTGCGCGGCTCCAGCGGGGCGTCCTCGGGCACCAGGGCGGGAGTGAGTGCCGACGCGCAGTGCGGGCAGGTCGGGTCGAAGCGGCCGGCCGCCAGATCGGCCGACCGGCGCGGGGCGGGGCGGACCGTGCCGTGCCGGGCGCACTCGTAGCGCCCCTCGCCGTAGACGACCATCGAGCTGGCCAGCACCAGCCGGGTCACGCCGGCCCGGTGCATCGCGGCGAGCAGCACGGCGGTGCCGTAGTCGTTGTGGCTGGCGTACGCCGGCGCGTCCGACGGGTCCAGTCCGTGCCCGACCATCGCCGCCTGGTGGCACACCGCGTCGACCCCGGGCAGGAGCCGGTCGAGCAGTTCGGGGTCGCGGACGTCGCCGACCACCGGGTCGTGCCGTCGCGACCACTCCGGCAGCTCCCCGCCGTGCGCCTGCGGCAGCAGCGCGTCCAGCGCCACCACCTCGTGTCCCTCGGCGACCAGCAGGTCCGCGACCTGTGATCCGATGAAACCGGCCGCGCCGGTGACCAGTACCCGCATGCCGGTCAGCGTAGGTCGACCGGCCGGCACCGAGGGCCGCGTTGCGGCAGCCGTAGTCGATCCACAACATCTTGGGCCCGGCAGCGCCACCGGCGCCGGTAAGACTTCCGTAATCGGGCAAGCCCCGCCGGGCTGCCGACGCCGCCCGTAGCCTGCCGAAAGGGAAGCACCGCGCCGGCCGCGGGCCGCGCGGCTCCCGCCGGCGCCGGTGGACGGCACGTCGAGCAGCCACGAGGAGGGCCGGTGACCACCGACCGTACGTCCCCGGCCGGGACGCCCGGGTCCTCCCCCGCGGACCGAGCCGCCCCGCCGCCCGGCGTACGGCTTTCCCCGCCGCGGGTGGGCCGTGCTGGCGGAGCATCCGCCGCCCGGCGCGCGCGGCATCGGCGAACGGTGGCGCAGCCCGCTGCGCGGGCCGTGGCTCACCGCGGTGCACGGCCTCGCGCTGCTGGTCGGCCTGCCGCTGGTGTTTCTCACCGGACTGCTCGACTACCTGGCCTACAGCCCGCAGTTCGGTCAGGCCTTCCCGCACGACGTCGGCTGGCTGCGGTTGCCGCCGTTCGACTGGCCGACCCGCCCGTCCTGGCTGTTCCGGGTCACTCAGGGCCTGCACGTGGCGCTCGGGATCACGCTGATCCCGGTCGTGCTGGGCAAGCTCTGGTCGGTCATCCCGAAGCTGTTCGACTGGCCACCCGCCCGGTCGGTGGCACAGCTGCTCGAACGGCTCTCCCTGGTGCTGCTGGTCGGCGGGATCCTCTTCGAGATCACCACCGGCCTGCTGAACATCCAGTACGCGTACCTGTTCGGATTCGACTTCTACACCGCGCACTACTTCGGCGCGTGGGTGTTCGTCGCCGCGCTCGTCACGCACGTGGCACTCAAGCTGCGGCGGATGCTCACCGCGCTGCGGTCCCGGCCGCTGCGCGCCGAGGTGACCGTCCCGCGCGACGCCACCCGACCCGAGCCGCCGGACCCCGACGGGTTGGTGACCGCCCGGCCCGGGCCGGGCACCGTGAGCCGGCGCGGCGCCCTCGCCCTGGTCGGCGGCCTGTCGCTGCTGCTGGCCGGCCTGACCGTCGGGCAGAACCTCGACGGCCGGTGGCGCCGCACCGCGCTGCTGCTGCCCCGGGGCCGGCA
>NZ_JAEVHJ010000549.1:0-2491 GCF_016802855.1 Micromonospora sp. ATA51
GGTTGCCGCCGCGTACCGTCAGGTGGGTCAGGGCGGCCGCCGCGGCGACCACCACGTCGCGCTTGAGCCACCGGCCGGTGCCGAAGTCCAGGCTCGCCGAGAGGTCCACCGCCAGCCAGGTCTCCAGTTCCCGGTCGGCCACCGTACGCCGGACGTGCGGCATCGTGGTCCGGGCGGTGACCGGCCAGTCCATCCGGCGTACGTCGTCGCCGGGGCGGTACTCGCGGGACTCCCCCGCCTCGCTGCCCGGCCCGGGCAGCAGTCCGGCGTAGTCCCCTTGGAGCAGGCCGTCGAGCTTGCGGGTGACCAGCAGTTGCAACCGGGACAGCACCGCCCCACTTCGCTCCGCGTCGTCCCGGGCCGGCATGGGTGGGGTCACGGCCGCTGCCCGGGCCAGCCCGCGCCGGCCGGCGCGCCCGGTGCCGGCGGGCTGGCCTGCTGCCGGGGCGCGACGGCGGGCAGCGGAATGGTCGACATCACCCGGTGCACGACGTGGTCGGCGGGCACGTCGTCGGCGAGCGCGTCGTAGCTGAGCACCAGCCGGTGGCGCAGGATGTCCGGGGCGATGTCCTGCACGTCCTGCGGCAGCGCGTAGTCCCGGCCGCGCAGCAACGCCAGCGCCCGGGTGGCCCGGACCAGCCCGAGCGAGGCGCGCGGGCTCGCACCGTACTGGATGAGCTGCGCGACGTCCGGCATGCCGTGCTCGGCCGGGGCACGGGTGGCCAGCACCAGCCGGACCGCGTAGTCGACCAGCGCGTTGTGCACGAAGACCTGGTCGGCCTTGCGCTGCAGGGCGATCAGGTCGGGGGTGCTGAACACCGGCGTGGGCTCGGGCGGGGAGACGCCCATCCGGTAGACGATCTCCCGCTCCTCGGCGTCGGTCGGGTAGCCCACCAGGATCTTCATCAGGAAGCGGTCGCGTTGCGCCTCCGGCAGGGGATAGACGCCCTCCTGCTCGATCGGGTTCTGCGTCGCCATCACCAGGAACGGGTCGGGCACCCGGTGGGTCTCACCGCCGATCGACACCTGGCGCTCGCTCATCACCTCCAGCAGCGCCGACTGCACCTTGGCCGGCGCCCGGTTGATCTCGTCGGCCAGCAGGAAGTTCACGAAGACCGGGCCGAGCTCGACATCGAACTTCTCGCTGGACTGGCGGTAGATCCGGGTGCCCACGATGTCGGCGGGGACCAGGTCGGGGGTGAACTGGACCCGGGCGAACGAGCCGCCCACCACCTGGGCGAGGGTCTCCACCGCGAGGGTCTTCGCCACCCCGGGCACCCCCTCCAGCAGGCAGTGCCCGCGGGCCAGCAGGGCGACGAACATCCGCTCGACCATCCGGTCCTGACCGACGATCACCCGCTTGATCTCGAACAGGGCGCGTTCCAGCAGGGTGGCGTCCTCGGCCGGGGTCGTGCCGACCGGCGGCGCCTCCGGCAGGGCCTCGGTCGGGGTCGGGGCGTCGGGCGTGGTCGGCTGGGCCACCGGTCCTCCACAGCATGATCGGTCGTCGCGGCGTGGTGCGTATCAAGACTGTCATGCCCGGCTGAGAGCGGAGGGTGGGAGAGACCGATTTTCGCCGCGCCGTCCCGCGCCCCGGAAAACGCTGAACACGGGTGGACAGGAAGGGGTACGGCGTGTGTACGATTCACCCCGTCGCCGGGCGGCTCCCCCCGTGGCCGCCCGGCGCTAAAACTTCCCGGAGCGCGGCCTAGACTCGCCCGGATGACCACTTCCCGCCCTGCCGACGAGGCGCCGATCTGCTCGGCACGCGGTTGCCGCGCGCCCGCCGCCTGGGCGCTGCGCTGGAACAATCCCCGCCTGCACGACCCCGACCGGCGCAAGACCTGGCTGGCCTGTCCCGAACACCGGGAATCGCTCGGCGCGTTTCTCGACGCGCGTGGCTTCCTGCGCGAGGTGGCGGCGGTGGCCGGATCGCCTACGCTCGAAGGGTGAGTGAGCGCAGCGGATCACCCCGGTGAACGGTGACGACCTCGCCGGGCCGCCGTCGGCCCCGGCCGGCCCGCTGGAACCGTGGCCGGACACCGTCCGCTGGCAGCCGATCTCCCCCGACCTGATCTGGGTGGAGCTGATCCGACTCGGCGTGCTGCTGGCCGTCCTGCTGATCGGCCTCGGCCTCGGCTGGGCGTTCAGCGGGCAGTGGCTCTTCGGCGCCGCCCTCGGCGTGGTCGTCCTGCTGGCCGGCTGGCGGGCGGCCACCATCGTCCGCGCGGTGCACGCCTGGGGGTACGCCGAGCGGGAGCACGACCTGCTGGTCCGGCACGGGCTGCTGGTCCGGCGGCTCTCCATCGTCCCGTACTCGCGGATGCAGTTCGTCGACGTCAGCGCCGGGCCGCTGGAGCGGGCGTTCGACCTGGCCACCGTGCAGTTGCACACGGCCGCGGCGGCGAGCGACGCGCGGGTGCCCGGGCTGCGGCCGGCGGAGGCCGCCCGGCTGCGCGACCGGCTGACCGCGCTCGGCGAGGACCGGGCG
>NZ_JAEVHJ010000550.1:0-2489 GCF_016802855.1 Micromonospora sp. ATA51
GTCGGCGACCCGGGAGCCTGCCGGCACCCGGACCAGGCCGGGGCGGCGCACCTTGCCGGCGACCGCGACCACGAGTTGGCCGTTCGCCGCGCCGGACGAGCCGGCCGGGGACGGCTCGTCGGCGCGGCGATCGTCGACACCGGCCGGACGGGCTCGGCGTGCGGCCGGGACCGCCAGGCCCAGAGTGCGGCACCGAGCACCACGACCAGGGCGACGGCGGCCAGGGCCCGCACTCCGCGTCGCCCGGGGTCGAAGGCGCCCGGGCCGGGTAGCAGCGAGGCTCGGCGCTCGGGTTCCTCGTCGCCTCCGTCGACGACCGGGGACGAGGCGAGCCGCTCCGGGGCCGGGGAGAGGATGAACTGATTCCCGACGGCGACCTGGGGTGGGGCGGACCGGCGCGGGGCGGACCGGCGGCGCGGGCCGGCGTTCGACGATCCGCGCAGCTCCGGCGGGACCGAGCCGGGCGACTCCTCCGACCCGGCAGCCGGGACCGGTTCGGGGAACGGGTCCGGCACGGGCCGTTCGAACCGGCTCGGGGGAAGCAGGTCGAACGTCGGCCAATCGGGATCGATCGCGGCCGCCGGACCGACCGGCCGAGGGTGGGGGTGGGCCGCCGGGTCGGGACCGGTGCCGTGGTGGTCGGTGGGCGCCGGCGAGCCCGGATACGGGTCGGCCGTGACCGTCGGCGACGGGTCGAACAGGCGGGACAGCCGCTGCCGTACCCGGCTCTCCTGGTCATCTGGCACGACGCGAGGCTAGGGCGGGCAGGCCGCTGCGCTCAGGCCCGCGCGTGCCCCCTGTGGACGAACACGTCCCCTGTGGACAACGCCCTGATCATGCGGCGACGTGGTAACAGGCGGACGCGGACCGCACCGGGATTCCGACAGGCGCGCCCGGCCGACAGCCCGCCCCGCCGGTCACCACGTGGGATCCGGTCAGCCCTCGGGCGACGCGTCCGGCCCGGATCGGCGGTGGATCACCACGCAGGCCAGGCCCGGTCCGGCGTGCGCGGCGACCACCGCGCCGGCCTCGGAGACGTACGTGTCGTGGAGGCGGTCGCCGAGCCGGTCGGTCAGCGCCGCGACCAGTTGTTCGGCGCGCTGCGGTGCGGCGAGGTGGTGCACGCCGAGGTCCACCTCGGCGTCGCCGGCCGCCTCGACCGCCAGGTCGATCAGGCGGGCCACGCCCCGGCTGGCGGTGCGCACCTTGTCCTTCACCACGATCGCGCCGTCCGGCATGTGCATGATCGGCTTCACCGACAGGGCGGTGCCGAACAGCGCCTCGGCGGCATTGATCCGGCCACCCCGCCGCAGGAACTCCAGCGTGTCGACGTAGAAGAAGATGGTGGTCCGGTCGACCGCGTCCAGCGCGGCCTGCCGTACGGCGGCGAGGTCGGCGCCGCGCGCGGCGGCCGCGGCGGCGGCGAGCACCGGGAAGCCGAGACCCATTCCGGTGGAACGGCTGTCGACCACCGCGACCCGGTCGCCGACCTCGGCGGCGGCCAGCCGGGCCGCCTCCACCGTGCCGGAGAGTTCGGCGGAGAGGTGCACCGAGACGACCCCGTCGGCGCCTCCGGCGAGCAGCGAACGGTAGACCTGGGCGAACTGCTCCGGCGACGGCCGGGAGGTGCTCACCGAGACCCGCCGCCCGCCCAGCGCCTGGGTGGCGTCGGCCGGGGAGGTCTCCACCCCCTCCAGCCCCTCGGCCCCGTTGAGCACGACGGTCAGCGGGACGACGGTGAGCCGGTGCGCGCGCACCAGCTCGGGCGGGAGGTAGGCGGTGGAGTCGGTGACGACCGCGACGGGCATGCCCGGCACGCTAGCCGATGTCGTCGCGGCGTGCCGGGGCCGTTCGGTCAGACCGCCTCGGTCAGCGCCGGCTGCGTGATCAGGCCGACATTGTGGGCGCGCAGGTGCCAGCCCCGGACATCGTCGTGGCGCAGCTCGGTCCAGTGGCAGTTGGACAGGGAGCCGACGCTGCGCAGCACCGCGTGGTCCCAGCCGAGCAGGTGCCCGACGCCCTGCCGGGCGCCGCCGCCGTGAGTGGTCACCACCACGGTGCCGCCGACGGCGAGGTCGGCCGCGTCCTGGAAGGCGGCGCCGATCCGCTTGCCCAGGTCGTGGAGGCTCTCGATCCCGGAGCCCGGGTCTGGGTCGCCGGCGCGCCAGCGGGCGTACTCCTCGGGGAACCGCTCGGCGACCTCGGTGAGGGCGAGGCCCTGCCAGTCGCCGAAGTGCCGCTCCCGAAGCCGGGCGTCGGCGCGGACCGGCAGCCCGGTCAGCGCGGCGAGCGCGGCGGCGGTGCCCGCGGCGCGGCGCAGGTCGCTGGCGACGATGGCGGTCCGGGCGCAGCCCGGCGAGCACCGGGGCGGCGGCGCGGGCCTGCTCCCGACCAGCGGCGAGCCGCCCTGGGCGGATCGCCGCCGCTGGTGGGCGGCGAACACCACCAGGCCCACCGCGGACGCGGCCATCATGGCGAAGATCCAGGTC
>NZ_JAEVHJ010000551.1:0-2484 GCF_016802855.1 Micromonospora sp. ATA51
CTGGTCGACTCGGTCGCCGCGGCCCAGGCGGCGGCGACCGAGGTGGCGGAGCGGATCGCCGCCCTGTTCACCGCCGCCGGTCTGGCCGTCGCCGACGACCCGGGGCGGGCCGCCGCGGTGGCGGTGGAGCGCGCCGAGGCCGAGCTGCGGCGACTGGTGGAGCGGCGCGAGCAGGCCGCCGAGCTGGGCGAGCAGCGGGCCGGCCACGAGCGGGAGGCCCGGGTCGCCCGGGCCCTGGCCGGGCACCTGCGGGCCAACAACTTCGAGCGCTGGCTGCTGGCCGAGGCGTTGGACCTGCTGGTCGACGGCGCGTCGCGGATCCTGCGGGAGCTGTCCGGCGGCCAGTACGACCTGGTGCACGACAAGGGCGAGTTCTTCGTGGTCGACCACCACGACGCCGGGCTGCGCCGGGGGGTGCGCACCCTCTCCGGCGGGGAGACGTTCCAGGCCTCGCTGGCGCTGGCGCTGGCGCTCTCCGAGCAGCTCGCCGGGATGTCGACCACCGCGGCGAGCCTGGAGTCCATCGTCCTCGACGAGGGCTTCGGCACGCTGGACGCGGCCACCCTGGACACCGTCGCGGCGACCCTGGAGAGCCTGGCCGCCCGCGGCGACCGGATGGTCGGCGTGGTCACCCACGTGCCGGCCCTCGCGGAGCGGATCCCGGTCCGCTACGAGGTCCGCAAGGACGCCCGCACGGCCCGCGTCGAACGGACCGGCCTGTGAGCGCGAGGTGTGCGGCGCGGCGGAGTGGTCCGGTCGCGGACGAACGGGTGGCGGCCCGGTGAGCCGGCCCCGGTTCTTCGTCGACGCCTGGGACCCGGCGTACGGCGCCTCGTTCGAGGCGTCGGCGGGCGGCCCGGCGGCGCCGAGCAGCGCCCAGGTCGACCCGGACGTGGAGCTGCCGGCGACGGACTGGCGGGCGATCGGGGCCCGCCGGGACCTGCCGCCCCGGACGTGGTGCTGCTCGTCGACGGGGTACGCCGGATCGACGCCAGTGTCTGGACGGCCGAGGACGACGGCGGGTCGTTCCCCGGCATCGCCGCCTCGTACGCGGCGGGGTGGTCCGCTGCGACCTGGAGCGCGGCGCGGCGGAGCTGGCCGGCGCCCGGGTCGGCCGGGGCCTCTTCACCGCCAGTCCGTCCGCCCAGGACGTCCTGGCCGGCCGGATCCACTACCCGGTGCACCGCGTCGGCGGCACCGGTGAGCTGAGCAAGCTCCCGGCGGCGGTGCAGGGCCCGCTGACCGCGCTGGAGGTGGCGGTCTCCGACGCCGCCCGGGTCGACGGTGACCTGCTGGTGGTGGACGGTCCACTGCGCAGCCGCCGGCAGCTGCCGCGCACCCTGGGCTACATCAAGACCCAGCACAGCCAGTACCTCGACGCCCGGCTGACCGCGGTGGTGACCGGGCTCGCCCCGGGCCAGCGCTCCCCGGTGTTCCGGCTCGGCACCGCCTGGGGCGGCTACTCGTGGTACCTGCGGCTGCCGGTGGCCGCGGGCGCGCCCTGGGCCGGCATCGTGCGGATGGAGTGCTCGGCGGAGCTGAGTCCGGCCGAGGCGATCGGCCTGGCCGACCTCTCCCTGGTCACCCTGCCCCGGTTCGCCTCCACCCCGTACAAGGACCCGCGCGCCCCGCAGAACCTCGTCCCCATCGCCGGGCTGGAGCGTCGACTGCGCGGGCTGCTGGGCGACGCCCGCCTGCTGCACCGGGTGCTGACCGCGGCGGCCCGCGGGATCCGGCGCTGATGGGCCGCCGACGCGACGCCGACCGGGTGGTCGAGCAGGTCGACACCGGGCAGGCCGAGCTGCTGCCGGACCCGGACCGGGCGGGCTCGTGGACGCTGCTGCTCGACGGCGCCCCGCAGTCCCATGTGGACCTCACCGACCCGACCCACCTGGAGTTCGAGTACGTCCGGCGGCTGGCCGCCGCGCTGGACCTGATCGCCCCGCCCGGCGCCCCGCTGCGGGTGCTGCACCTCGGCGGCGGCGCGCTGACCCTCCCCCGGTACGTCACCGCGACCCGGCCCGGCTCGACCCAGCGGGTGTCCGAGGTGGACGGCGCCCTGGTGGAGCTGGTGCGGCGGGCGTTGCCCTGGCCCACCGATCCCCGGCTGCGGGTCCGGGTGGCCGACGCCCGGTCCACCCTGACCGCCACCCGGGACGCCAGCTACGACGTGGTGGTCGCGGACGTCTTCGCCGGCGCCCGCACCCCGGCCCACCTGACCTCGGTGGAGTACGCCGCCGAGGTGGCCCGGGTGCTCCGGCCGGACGGCTGGTACCTGGCCAACATCGCCGACGGCCGCCGCTGCGGCACGCCCGGGCCCAGGTCGCCACGGTCCGCTCGGTGCTGCCCCGGGCCTGCCTGGTCGGCGACGCGGCGGTGCTGCGCGGGCGGCGCTACGGCAACCTGGTGCTGGTGGCCGGCCGGGTCGAGCCCCCGGTGCCGGAGCTGACCCGGCGGGCGGCCGGCGACTGGTTCCCCGGCCGG
>NZ_JAEVHJ010000552.1:0-2482 GCF_016802855.1 Micromonospora sp. ATA51
CGGGCCGTGAAGCGTCTAGACCGGTTCATCCGGTCAACGTCGCCCGGCAACGGACGACTGCCAATCATGAGTCACGTTTGCTCACTGAAAGGTAACGGTGGGTTAGGCGGTGCCGTTCAGTTCGGCGTAGCCGCGGTGGGCGGCGATGAGGCCGGGGCGGGCGCCGAAGGGGGAATCGGCGGCCACCCGCTCGGGCGGGGCGTTGCCGGTGTGACCGGCGCGGATCAGCCAGGCCTGCCGGACGAGTTGGGCGTGCTGGGCGCGGACGAACTCGACGTCGACCGGGTCGCCGTGCCCGGGCACCACCACCGTCGCGGGGGTGGTGAGCCGGAGCAGGTCGGCGACGGCGTCCGGCCACTGCAGCGGGTACGACTCCTCGAAGGCCGGCGGCCCGCCCTGCTCGACCAGGTCACCGGCGACCAGCACGTCCGCGTCGGGCACGTGCACCACCAGGTCGGCGTCGGTGTGCCCGTGCCCCGGGTGGCGCAGCACCACGCGCCGGCCGCCGACGTCCAGCACCGTCTCGGTGTGCACGGTGTGCGTCGGGGCCAGCAACTCCGTGTCGGCCAGCTCGGCGGCGAGCTCCGGCCGCTCCTCCCGGATCTCCTCGTACGCGGCCCGGCGCAGCTCGTCGGGGCGCTCGCGCAGCGCCACGGCGGCCAGCGCGTGCGCGTACACCGGGCGGGGCGGGTCGGCGGCCAGGGTGGCGTTGCCGAAGCAGTGGTCGAAGTGGTGGTGGGTGTTGACCACGATCCACGGGTGCGGGGTGACCGCCCGGGCCGCGGCGGCCAGGTCGCGCGCCTGGACCGCCGTGGAGAGGGTGTCCACCAGCAGCGCCGCGCCGTCGCCCACCACCAGCGTCACGTTCACCTGGAGCAGCGGCTCCCGCAGCACGTGGACGCGGTCGGCGACCTCGACGAAGCGGCCGGTCATGACGCCCGCGAGGCGCGCTCGACGAAGCGTTGCCGGTCGACCAGCACCCGCTCGACCCGTCCCTCGGCGACGGTCTCCCCGCCGTCGGCGACGGTCACCTCGAACAGCAGCCGCCGACCGTCGACCGAGGTGAGGCGGGCCTGCGCGACCACCGTCCGGCCTACCGGCGTGGGGGCCCGGTGGTCCAGCTCGACCCGCAGCCCGACGGTGGTCTGCCCGGCCGGCATCCGGGTGGCGGTCGCGGCGACGGTCGCCGCCTCGGCCAGGGCCAGCACCCGGGGGGTGCTGAGCACCGGCACGTCCCCGGAGCCCACCGCCTGCGCGGTGTCGGCGTCGGTGACGGTCAGCTCGACCCGGGCGGTCAGGCCCGGCGTGAAGGAGGGCTCGGGCGGCGCGTGCATGGTCTCAGCGTAGGTGTTCGCCCGCCGCCGGGGCGACGCCGGGCGGCAACCGGTGGGTCCCGACACGCCCCGTCGACGGGGTCGGTCCCGTGGGGTCCCGCACACGCGGCGATCGGGCCGGTCGGCGGCCGTCCCGCGCGGCGGGCGGTGGTCGGCGTCGGTGGCTGCGTCGCCCGCCGTTAACCTTGACCGCGATGGCCGTCGTGACAGATCCCCAGCCCCCCGCCCGGACCGGCCCGGCCGCGTCGCCCGACGGCGGGCGGCGCCGTGCCGTAGCCATGGCGATCTGGGCGGTGGCGTTCCTGGCCGGCTGGTTCGCCATCGGCCTGCCGACCGACCCGGCGTACGCCTTCGTCTGGATCTGGGCGGCCACCATCGCCTGGAACTCCTCCCGGCCGTGGCGCAGCCACCTCCGGTTCGCCCGGGACTGGATTCCGGTGGTGCTGCTGCTCGCCGGGTACAACCTCTCCCGCGGGTTCGCTGACAACGGCGCGACGCCGCACGCCATGGAGCTGATCGTCGCCGACCGCTTCCTGTTCGGCTGGGCCACCGGCGGTGAGGTGCCCACCGTCTGGTTGCAGCAGCACCTCTACCGGCCGGACGTGCACTGGTGGGACGTGCTGGCGAGCTGGGTCTACTTCTCCCACTTCGTGATGACCCTGGCCGCCGCCGCGGTGCTCTGGCTGCGGGACCGCGGGCGCTGGGCCGCGTACATGCGGCGCTGGGGCTTCCTCTGCGCCGCCGGGCTGGTCACCTACTTCCTCTACCCGGCCGCGCCGCCCTGGTGGGCCGCGCAGAACGGCCTGCTCACCGAGGTGGCCCGGATCTCCACCCGGGGCTGGAAGGCGTTCGGCATGCACGGCGCGGGCAATCTGCTCAACGCCGGCCAGATCGCCGCCAACCCGGTGGCCGCGATGCCCTCCCTGCACACCGCGTTCGCCCTCTTCGTGGTGCTGTTCTTCCTGGGCGCCACCCGGCGGCGCTGGTGGCCGCTGCTGCTGGCGTACCCGCTGGCGATGACGTTCACCCTGGTCTACAGCGGCGAGCACTACATGATCGGACGTGCTGGTCGGCGTGGGCGTACGTCGGGATCACCTTCCTCGTCGTCGGCCTGGCCGAACGCGTGGTGGGCGGCCCGGCGCGCGCGG
>NZ_JAEVHJ010000553.1:0-2475 GCF_016802855.1 Micromonospora sp. ATA51
CGACGACGTGGACGAGATCGGCGACCTCCACGCACTGGCCGTTCCCACTCGATCGGCTGCTCTTTCTCCACCGGGCGCGGGACAGGTTGACTGAGGTCAGCCCGGGTGTCGCCGGCCGGGCTCACCGCGTCGCTCGGGGCGACGCGGCGGGGCTCGGGCCGGCGGACTCCTCCCGGGCGCGGCGCAGCGCGTCGGCGTCCGCGGTGCGGCCCTCGCGGAGCGCGAGAACCTCCGCCTCCAGCACGCCGATCAACTCGGACTTGTAGCCGATGTCGTAGGCCGCCCGGCGCATCGCCTGGTCGACCTGGGCCATCCGGTAGCCGCGCAGGGCGGTGTCGAAGCGCACCTCGGCGATGTCCGACTCGTGCAACGGGCGGGCGCCCGGCAGGGGCACGGCCCGCCGTCCGGCTCGGCCGGCGCGAGGCCCGGGTCACGCCCGGAGACCAGCACCGTCACCCCGAACACCACCGCCGCGACGGTCAGCGCGACGACCAAGAGGAGCAGAACCTCACCCATGGAGAGATCGTGGCATGCGGGCCGGTCCCGGGCGAGCCCTCCACCCGCTCCGATCATGAATCACAACCGCGGGACGTACCGGACGGAGCGGGCGACGGCGGACCGGATAGCGTCGGGGGCGGCCGGCGGTACGGCCGACGGTGCGGGGAGACCAGGAGGCGGGATGGCCGGGACGCTGCGGCTCGGTGGGCGCACGTTCGCCCCCGGCGAACTGGTGGTGATGGCGATCGTCAACCGCACCCCGGACTCGTTCTTCGACCGGGGCGCCACCTTCGCGTCCGACAGCGCGCTGCGCGCGGTGGAGCGCGCGGTCACCGAGGGCGCGGAGATCATCGACATCGGCGGGGTGAAGGCCGGGCCGGGCGACGAGGTCGACGTCGCCGAGGAGATCCGCCGGACGGTGGACACCATCGCCGCGGTCCGCACCGCCTTCCCCGACGTGGTCATCTCGATCGACACCTGGCGGGCCGAAGTGGCGGTGGAGGCGGTGGCGGCCGGCGCCGACCTGCTGAACGACACCTGGTCCGGGGCGGACCCCGCGCTGGCCCGGGTCGCCGCGGCAACCGGTGCCGGGCTGGTCTGCTCGCACGCCGGCGGGCTCGCTCCGCGGACCCGGCCGCACCGGGCCGCCTTCGACGACGTGGTGGCCGACGTGGTCGCGACGGTGACCGGGCTCGCCGAGCGGGCGGTCGCCCTCGGCGTACGCCCTGACGGCATCCTGATCGACCCGGCGCACGACTTCGGCAAGAACACCCGGCAGTCGCTGGAGATCACCCGACGGCTCGCGGAGCTCACCGACACCGGCTGGCCGCTGCTGGTGGCCCTGTCGAACAAGGACTTCATCGGCGAGACGCTGGACCTGCCGGTGCCGGACCGGTTGGAGGGCACGCTGGCCGCGACCGCGGTCTCGGCGTGGCTGGGGGCCCGGGTGTTCCGCGCCCACCAGGTGCGCCAGACCCGTCGGGTGCTGGACATGATCGCCTCGATCCGGGGCGACCGGCCGCCCACCCTGACCCGGCGCGGCCTGGCCTGACCGGCGGCCGGCCGGGGCCGGCGGGGATCAGGTCCAGCGCAGGATGTTCTTCCGCCAGGCGTAGAGGACGCCGAGCGCGACCACGGCGACGAAGACCCCCATCTCGACCACGGTGGTGACACCGAACCCGGGCCGGTCGAAGACCAGCGCCCACGGGAAGAGGAAGACCGCCTCGACCGCGAAGAGCACGTAGAGGTACGCGTAGACGTAGTAGCGGATCTGCATCTGCGCCCAGTCGCCGCCGACCGGGTCGAGCCCGCATTCGTAGCTGGTCCGCTTGCCCCAGGGATCGGCCGGACGGCCAGGACGTAACACCCGATTGGCCGAGAACGCCGTAACGAAGAAGAGGACGCTGGCAAGCAGCAGGAGACCGAGCGTGGCGTACGAGCCGAGGTAACCGGTCACGGGGGACGAGCCTACCGCGCCGGTCGCCGAGGCGTATCGAACACGTTACGTATTTGTTTCCTCCCGGGACTAGTGCTCCACGGCAACCATTACCGAATATGAAAACTCGCTGAGTGTCACGGAGGACAGATGGCCGACCTGCCCGTACGCCCCGATCGGCGGGCTGGCCGGCGACGTACCTCCGCACTGCTGGCGGCGTCGCTCGCGGCCGGCCTGGCGACGGCGGCCGCGGTCGCTCCCGCCTGGGCGACCGCGTCCCGGGCGGCGACGGGCGTGGTCACCGCGGCCACCGATCCGGTGGACGAGCCCGGCGCGGAGCCGACCGACAGCACTCCCCCGGTCGACCCGACCGCGACGGAGCCGCTGCCGACCACGGCGCCGCGACCGAGAGCGCGCCTCCGGAGACCACCCCGCCGGCCCCGACGACCGAGCCCGTGCCGGACACCACCGCCCCGGAGAACCCGGCGCCGACCACCACGGCGCCCACACCACCCGCCCGGCCCCGCCGCCCCACCGGTCGT
>NZ_JAEVHJ010000554.1:0-2468 GCF_016802855.1 Micromonospora sp. ATA51
ATGGCAGAATCCGCCACCGAAGCTCCTGATTGAACATGTTGATCTAGTCAATCCATGTCCTATCAGGAGCTTCTTTGCATCCCGCGCCCCACCCCACCCCGCCGATCTTGCACTTGGCGCCCTGGCGAATCGGGCAGAAGGCGCGAATCGCGGGCCCCAACTGCAAGATCGCGGGAGGGGCGCGGGAGGGCGGGGCGGGGTCAGGTGGGGAGGTGTTCGGCGCCGCGGGCGATGTTGCGGGCCATGCCGCCGAAGACGATCGCGTGGAACGGGGCGACCGAGGCCCAGTACGCGTGGCCGGCCAGGCCGCGGGGGAGGAAGACGGCGCGCTGGACGTACCGGCTCTGACCGTCACCAGCCGGCTCGGCGCGCATCTCCAGCCAGGCCCGGCCGGGCAGCCGCATCTCGGCGCGCAGCCGGAGCAGCTCGCCGGGGACGATCTCCTCGACCCGCCAGAAGTCCAGCGCCTCGCCGACCTGGAGGCGGTGCGGGTCGCGCCGGCCCCGGCGCAGCCCCACCCCGCCGACCAGCCGGTCCAGCCAGCCCCGAACGGACCAGGCGAGCGGGAACGAGTACCAGCCGTGCTCACCGCCGACCCCCTCGATGACCCGCCAGAGCGCGGCCGGCGAGGCGCTGACCGTCCGCTCCCGCATGTCGGTGTAGACCGTGCCGCCGGACCACTGCGGGTCGGTGGGCAGCGGCTCGGCCGGTGCGTCCGGCCCGCTCGCGGTCGACCAGCGGGTCTCCACCTCGGCGTCGCGCACCTTGGCCAGGGCCAGGGCGACCGCCTGGTCGAAGCCGGTCAGCCCGCCTGGCGGGTCTGGGACGTACCGGGCGATGTCGTGCTCGCGGGTGACCGCCTCCTGGATCAGGCTCTCCACCAGCGGGCGGGCGATCGAGTTCGCCCACGGTACGTCGCGCAGCCGGCCGGCCTTGCGGGCCAGGCAGCGTACGGTGTGCCCCTCGGCCAGCAGGCGGGGCGCGAGTCGCCCGCCGAGGTAACCCGTTGCTCCGGTGACGAGGCATCTCACGACTCCCAGTGTGCGGCCCCATAGACTCGTTCGCTGTGGACAACGCGAGGGACACCTTCTGGGGCCCGGACTTCCAGCAGCTCAGCGCCGTCGACCCGGAGATCGCCGGGGTGGTGCTGGGTGAACTGGAGCGGCTGCGCGGCGGCCTGCAGCTGATCGCCAGCGAGAACCTGACCTCCCCGGCGGTGCTCGCCGCGCTCGGCTCGACGCTGACCAACAAGTACGCAGAGGGCTACCCGGGCCGGCGCTACTACGGCGGCTGCGCCGAGGTGGACCGGGCCGAGGAGATCGGCATCGCCCGGGCGAAGGAACTCTTCGGCGCGGAGCACGCCAACCTCCAGCCGCACTCCGGCGCCAGCGCCAACCTGGCCGCGTACGCGGCGCTGGTGCAGCCGGGGGACACCGTCCTGGCGATGGATCTGCCGCACGGCGGGCACCTCACCCACGGCAGCCGGGTGAACTTCTCCGGCAAGTGGTTCCACCCCGTCGGCTACACGGTCCGGCCGGACACCGAGCTGATCGACTACGACGAGGTGCGGGACCTCGCCCGGGCGCACCGCCCGAAGATGATCATCTGCGGGGCCACCGCCTATCCCCGGCTGATCGACTTCGCCCGGTTCCGGGAGATCGCCGACGAGGTCGACGCGTACCTGATGGTGGACGCCGCGCACTTCATCGGGCTGGTCGCCGGGCGGGCCGTCCCGTCGCCGGTGCCGTACGCCGATGTCGTCTGCTGCACCACCCACAAGGTGCTGCGCGGCCCGCGCGGCGGCATGATCCTCTGCCGGGAGTCGCTGGCGCCCCGGATCGACAAGGCGGTCTTCCCGTTCACCCAGGGCGGCCCGCTGATGCACGCCGTCGCGGCCAAGGCCGTCGCCCTGCGCGAGGCCGCCCAGCCCGAGTTCCGGGCGTACGCCTCCCAGGTGGTGAGCAACGCCCAGGCGCTCGCCGGCGGCCTGGCCGCCGAGGGGATGCGCCCGGTCTCCGGCGGCACCGACACCCACCTCGCCCTGATCGACCTGCGCGAGGTCGGGGTGACGGGCGCCGAGGCGGAGGCGCGCTGCGACGCCGCGGCGATCACCCTGAACAAGAACGCGATCCCCTACGACCCGCAGCCGCCGATGGTCGCCTCGGGCCTGCGGGTGGGCACGCCGAGCGTCACCACCCAGGGCATGCGCGAGGGGGAGATGCGGCAGGTGGCCGCGCTGATCGCCCGTGCGGTGCGCACCGACCCGGCCGCTCCGGGCGGCGCCGACGAGCTGACCCGGATCGCCGCCGAGGTGGCCGAGCTGGTCGCCGCCTTCCCGGCGTACCCCCGTGGCTGAGCCCGGGGCGCGCGCGGCGGAGGCGGCCGCGGACCGCGGCTGGCGGTTGCGCCACCTGCCGGTGCTGCTGATCGCCTCGGCGGTGCTGGGCGCGCTCGCCGCGGTGGTCGGC
>NZ_JAEVHJ010000555.1:0-2468 GCF_016802855.1 Micromonospora sp. ATA51
GGTGGCCGCGCCGGGCCGCGCGGCGGGGTCGGCGACCAGCGCGACCGCGTCGGCCGCCGCGCGCAACTGCTGGCACAGCGCGTCCACGGAGGTACGCACCCCGGCTGCGGCCAGCCCGAGCCGCTCGGTGGAGCGGCCCCGGTCCACGGCCGACATGGTCGAGCCGACGAAGAACGCGCCGAGCAGGACGGGGCCGAGCACCACCGCGAGGAAGGCCGCCGTCAATCGCCCGCGTAGCGTCAAGCTTCCCCCCGGAAGTTCCGCGCCCGATGCTGCGATGCTGACACAGAGCGACGGGGAGGCAAGCGTTGCGTCAGGAGTGTTGCGTGCCGGAATTTTCTGATGGAGCGGATGTGACGCATGGGGCGAAGCGGGACATGCGGATCGCACTTCTCGCCCACCGCCGGTCGCTGACCGCCGCCCGGCGCGCGGAAGCGGCGGCGCGCGTGCAGGCCGAGCTGGTCTCCCTGGTACGCCGGCTGCGTCCGGCCCGGATGACCGCGTACGTCCCGGTCGCCTCGGAACCGGGCGGCCCGGACCTGCCGGCGGTGCTGCGGGCGGCGCTGGAGCCGGCGGCCGAGCTGCTGCTGCCGGTGCTCCGCGACGACCTGGACCTGGACTGGGCGGCGTACACGGACCCGGAGTCGCTGGTGGCGGCCGGGCGTGGGCTGCGTGAGCCCGTCGGACCCCGGCTGGGGCGGTCCGCGGTGGCCGACGCCGGGTTGGTGGTCGTTCCGGCCCTCGCGGTGGACCACCGGGGGCTGCGGCTGGGCCGCGGCGGCGGCTCGTACGACCGGGCGCTGGCCCGGGTGCCCGTGACGACCGTCACGGTGGCGCTGCTGCACGACGGGGAGCTGGTGGCGAGCGTCCCCGCCCAGCCGCACGACCGGCCGGTACGCGCCGTGATCACGCCCGCCGACGGGCTGCGTACCCTTGCGGAGGCACCCGGTGTGGGACCGCCCGCTTCCGCTGGACGAACCCGGGCCCGATGACGCACCATGCACTCGAATACGTCGAGTGCCAACCGGCCGTGCCAGATCCGGAGGAGAACGTGCCCACGTACCAGTACGCCTGCACCGCGTGCGGCCACCAGCTCGAGGCGGTGCAGTCCTTCTCTGACGAGCCGCTGACCGAGTGCCCCGCGTGTGAGGGGCGGCTGCGCAAGGTCTTCAACTCGGTCGGCATCGTCTTCAAGGGCCCGGGCTTCTACCGCACCGACTCGCGTTCGTCGGGCTCGGACACCCCGGCGGGCACCCCGAGCAAGCCGGCGAAGTCGGAGTCCACCTCCGGCGGCGACTCCGGCTCCTCGAGCAGTTCCTCGACCAGCACGTCGAACGGCTCGTCCAGCTCGACCAGCGGCGGAACCACCAAGACCCCGGCCGCCAGCACCTCCAGCTCCTCGTCCTGACCCAGCTGTCTCGCCTGGCCCGCGTCCGTCGGTCCGCTGGCTCGCTCAGGCCCGTGGGTGGCACGCTGGCACGCTGGCTCGCGTCCGGGCGATGATCCATTCAAGGACGCCAACGTGGGGGTCTACCAAGTCCAGCTGACTCCCCCATATCGGCGATCCGGAGTCGATCATGCGCTTAACCGGCCGATCCGCTTCGGCTGTCACCGGCGTCGAGGGCGGCGGCCCGGCTCGCCGAGCCGGTCGACCGTCCGCTCGGCGCCGGCCCCACGAAGCCGCTCGCCTGTAACACATGGCCTGCCGCGGGTTGTCCATGCTGAGAGCTTGTCCCGCCCCGTTCGGACAGGCGGGCCGGTTGTCCAAAGGCGGGCTGGCGCTCGCCTGCCTCCAGGGTCTCCTGCTCCTACCCTGCTGACCGGTCACTGGCTGGATGGCGGCACCGGAACGGCCGAGACGGGAAGGCGCTGGCGTGACGGCCAGCGAGGGCTGTCGAGTGTTCCCGGCTGGTGTGTGTTGGTGGCCTTGGAGGAGTGGCTTGGGGTGTGGGTGGTGCGTCGTGAGGGGGTGGTCGGCGGCGCGCTGTGGTGGGGGCGGGATCGTGGTGGTTGCGGATGAATGTCGTACCGGGTGGTTACGGTGCTGGGCGTGGCGGGCCGGGAGCGGTTGAGCGTGGTGCAGGCGTACCGGTTCGCGTTGGACCTGACACCCCGCCAGGAGCGGGCGGTGCTCGCGCATGCGGGGGCGGCGCGGGTGGCGCACAACTGGGCGCTGGCCCGGGTCAAGGCGGTGATGGATCAGCGGGCCGCCGAACGCACTTATGGCATCGACGAGGTGGACCTGACCCCGACGCAGGGCTGGTCGCTGCCCGCGCTGCGTAGAGCCTGGAATCAGGCGAAGGCCGGCGTGGCGCCGTGGTGGGCCGAGTGTTCGAAGGAGGCGTTCAACACCGGCCTGGACGCGCTGACCCGGGGGTTGAAGAACTGGTCGGACTCCCGCACCGGTAAGCGTGCCGGGCGGCGGGTGGGGTTCCCGCGTTTCAAGTCCCGCCGCCGGTCGACCCCGT
>NZ_JAEVHJ010000556.1:0-2458 GCF_016802855.1 Micromonospora sp. ATA51
CCGCGCGCCGCGAGCCGGCCTGCCGGGCACGAGCGGTCGCGCCGACCGGTCGAGCGGCCACAGTGGAGACCCCCGAAAGGTCGAGGCGCACCGGAACCTGCGCGCACGGCTACGATCTGCCGCATGGATCCGCTCACCGGGCTGCTCGACGGCCCGCGGGCGCGGGGCGCGTTCCTGCTCCGGTCGCTGCTCGATCCGCCGTTCGCGCTCCGCATCGAGGACCGGGCGCCGCTGACCGTGGTCGCGGTGGTGCGCGGGTCGGCCTGGGTCGTCCCCGACGGCGGCGACCCGGTGCCGGTGCGGCCCGGTGACGTGACGGTGCTGCGCGGGCCGGACGGTTACACGGTGGCCGACGATCCGAACACGCCCCCGCAGGTGGTGATCCATCCGGGGCAGCGCTGCACCACCCTGTACGGCGAGCCGCTCACCGAGACGACGGGGCTGGGCGTCCGCACCTGGGGCACCGGCCGGCCGGGGTCGACCGTGCTGCTGACCGGGACGTACCCGCAGCCCGCCGAGGTCAGCCGGCGGCTGCTCGCCGCCCTGCCGGCCGCGCTGACGGTGCGCGCCGAGGAGTGGCCGACCCCGTTGGTGAGCGTGCTGGCGGAGGAGGTCGGCCGGGACTCCCCCGGCCAGGCGGCCGTCCTCGACCGGCTGCTCGACCTGGTGCTGATCACCGCGCTGCGGACCTGGTTCGACCGCCCCGGCGCCGCCCCCGCCTGGTACACGGAGGCCGGCGATCCGGTGGTCGGCCCGGAGCGGCTGCTGCGCGACGACCCGGCCCGCCCGTGGACGGTGGCCCGGCTGGCCGCCGAGGTCGGGGTGTCCCGGGCCGCCCTGGCCCGCCGCTTCACCGAGCTGGTCGCGAGCCACCGATGACGTTCCTGACCGGCTGGCGGCTGGCGCTCGCCGCCGACCTGCTCCGCGAGCCGGACGCGACGCTCGCCGCGGTGGCCCGCCAGGTCGGCTACGGCAGCCCGTTCGCGCTGAGCACGGCGTTCCGGCGGGAACGCGGGGTGAGCCCCCGCGCCCACCGGGAACGGTCCACGGCGGCGTGACCGCCCGGCTCGACCGCCGGTGCGGGGCGCGCGTCGGTCCGGGCCGGCGGCGTCAGTCGGCGGCGAGGCGGGCGTACTCCGGGGAGGCCAGGAACCGGGTGAGCAGCTCCGCCGTGCCCGGGGTGTACGGCCGGCCGTCGAAGAGCTCGGTCGGGTCGGTGAAGACGATCGCGGCGCCCTCGCCGAGCACCACGTCCCGCTGCCCGGCCCCCGTCGCGCCGCAGAAGTAGTGCTTGACCCGGTCGATCTCGGGCAGCTCCTGGGTGGCGAAGAGCCGCAGCTCCCCGTCGGGGCGCAGCCCGGTCTCCTCCCACAGCTCCCGCAGCGCGGTCTCGTCGATGGTCTCCCCCGGCTCCCAGTGCCCGCCCGGAAGGCCCCAGACGTTCGGGTGGTGCGGGGCGTGCGCGTCGCGGAGCTGGAGCAGCAGCCGCCCGGCGCGGTCGACCAGCAGGACACAGGCGATCGGGTGCATCGGGCCAACCTACTGCCCGACGTCCGCCGCCGCGGTCCCCGGCCCGGCCGGGCCCGGTCGGCCCTGCCGCGCGGCCGCTGACCCTCGGACGAGCAATGATCTCCGTCTCGAATTCCGAAAGGGGCAACCCTTCAGAATATCGATCACACGCGTTTTCCGGGCTCGGCCGAAAGGGACGGTGGGCCGGTAAGATCGGCGACAGCCTTGTGACTGATCGCTGACTGCTGGACGTGATGGCGATCACACACACTGTGCCCATGAATACGAGACTCGGCCGTGGTCGGGCATTCCGCCTCGCGGTGTGTCTCGCCCTCGTGGCGGCGCTGAGCGGGTGCATGCAGCTCAACCTCGGGCTGACCGTGAACGCCGACGACACGGTCGACGGCCAACTCCTGCTGACCGCCGAGAAGTCCCTGCTCAGCCAGCGCAAGGGCGGCATACCGACGGCCTTCGCCGAGCTGCGGCAGAACATCCCCACGCTCCCTGCCGGCACCGAGAGCCGGTACGAGGACTCCCGCTTCTACGGCATTCAGATCGCGTACCGGGAAAAGCCGCTGGCGGAATTCACCAGCGAGAGCGTGAATCTGGTCCGGGACGGCGATCTCTACCGCTTCACCCTTCCGCTCGACCCCAAGAAATACGGCGGAAAGGTGGCCGAGCAGGATCCGCGGAACCAGCAGGCGTTCATGCAGTTGATGTCGTTCGAGATATCGGTGACCTTCCCGGGTCGGGTGATCGACAGCAACGGCACGGTCAACGGGCGGTCGGTGAGCTGGAAGGTGGTCGCCAACCAGCCCAAGCCGCCGGAGCTGCGCGCGGTGGCCGAGGCGCCGCCGAAGCCGTCCGCCTCCGGCGCGGGCGCGCCGCACCGGCCGGGGACGGCTCGTCCTTCCCGTGGCTGCCGGTGGCCGGCGGCGTGCTCCTCCTC
>NZ_JAEVHJ010000557.1:0-2425 GCF_016802855.1 Micromonospora sp. ATA51
GACAGGCCGCGGTCGTCGCGCATCGGCGGCCGAGCCGGTCGGCCATCCGGGGGTCGCCGCCCCGCCCGCCGGGGACGCCGCGCTCCTCCAGCTCGGCCAGCTGCCGCTCGACCCGGTCCAGGTGCAGGTCTACCTGCCACTCGTCGTAGCCGTTGAAGCGGACCCGGAAGACGACGTCGTGGACCTCCTGGGAGGCCACGGGCGCGCCGACCGGCTGGCCGGCGAGGGTCGCCTCGACCCGGTCCAGGAAGGCGTCCACCTCGTCGACCTTGTATCCCCGGCGGAGCGCCTTACGCCGGAAACGCTGACCCTGACTCGCCACTATGTCTCCTGGTCTCGTTCGCTACGCCCGGTCACGCCGTTGCTTCCCACGGCGGGTCGGTGTCCCTGTCCTCGGCGGCGGCGAGCTGCCCACACGCGCCGTCGATTTCGCGTCCCCGGGTGTCCCGCACCGTGGTCGACACCCCGGCGTCGCGCAACCGCCGGACGAACTCCCGCTCGACCGGCTTCGGGCTGGCGTCCCAGCGGCTGCCCGGAGTCGGGTTGAGCGGGATGAGGTTCACGTGGGCCAGCTTGCCGGCCAGCAGCCGTCCGAGCAGATCGGCTCTCCACGGCTGGTCGTTCACGTCCTTGATCATCGCGTACTCGATCGACACGCGACGCCCCGTCGTGGCCGCGTAGTCCCACACCGCGTCCAGCACCTCGGACACCTTCCAGCGCTGGTTGACCGGGACGAGTTCGTCGCGCAGCTCATCATCGGGGGCGTGCAGCGACAACGCAAGAGTCACTGAGAGGTCTTCGCTGGCCAGTCGGCGGATGGCCGGAACCAGCCCCACCGTGGAAACGGTGATGTGGCGCTGGGACAGGCCGAGCCCCTCGGGGGCGGGGGCGACCAGCCGGCGGATCGCCCCGACGACCCGCGAGTAGTTGGCCAGGGGCTCGCCCATGCCCATGAAGACGACGTGCGACAGCCGCGGCGGCGACCCGGCGACCGCGCCGGAGGCGGCCACCCCGGCCAGGTAGACGGCCTGGTCGACGATCTCGGCGGTGGAGAGGTTGCGGGTCAGCCCGGCCTGGCCGGTGGCGCAGAACGGGCAGGCCATGCCGCAGCCGGCCTGGCTGGAGATGCAGACGGTGACCCGGTCCGGGTAGCCCATCAGCACGCTCTCCACCAGCGAACCGTCGTGCAGCCGCCACAGCGCCTTCCGGGTGGCCCCGTCGTCGCAGGCCAGCTCGCGTACCGGGGTGAGCAGGGTGGGCAGCAGAGACCCGGCGAGCCGCTCCCGGGTGGCCGCCGGCAGGTCGGTCATCTGCGCGGGGTCGCGGACCAACCGGCCGAAGTAGTGGTTGGAGATCTGCTTGGCGCGGAAGGCCGGCTCACCGAGCTCGGTGACGAGCGCCTGCCGACCCGGCAGGTCCAGGTCGGCGAGGTGACGGGGAGGCATCGCGGGCCGGCGGCCGCGGGCGTCGGGGTCTACGGAGATCAGTGGCAGGCTCGTCATGGCGCGTCCAGTCTGACACGCCGGGAGCGGGACGCCGCCGTCCGTCCGTGCCGAATCGGCCCCGACCGCGCGGAGGAGGCGCGCCAGCCGACGTGATTCATGCCTCAGCCCACCACCGGCACGAGGACCGCCAGCAGCAGGTACGCCGTCGGCACCGCGAAGAGGATCGAGTCGAGCCGGTCCATCAGGCCGCCGTGCCCGGGCAGCAGGTTGCTCATGTCCTTCACGCCGAGATCCCGCTTGATCATCGACTCGGCGAGGTCGCCGAGGACCGCCGCGCAGGAGATCGCCACGCCGAACAGCGCGCCCCACCAGGGGGGCACGTCGAACAGCAGCCAAATCAGCAGGGCACTGCCGGCGGCCGCCGCGGTGACCGACCCGGCGAAGCCCTCCCAGGACTTCTTCGGGCTGATCGAGGGCGCCATCGGGTGCTTGCCGAACGCCACGCCGGCCGCGTACCCGCCGGTGTCGGAGAGGACCACGGCGACCAGGGTGACCAGCACCCGCAGGCGGCCGTCCCCGGGGGCGGCGGCCAGCATCGCCGCGAAGCCGCCGAGGAAGGGCACGTACACCGCGATCAGGGTGGCCGCGGTGAGGTCGCGCTGGTAGTTGCCCGGGCCGTCGCCCAACCGCCAGATCATCGTGCCCAGCACGGTGACCAGCAGGCCGAGGCTCAGCGCGTCCGGGCCGGCGAACCAGGCCAGGCCGACGGTGATCGCCCCGCCGGCGACCAGCGGGACCAGCGGCGGATGGGCCCCGCCACGGCGCACCGCGCGGGCCATCTCCCAGGTGCCGACCGCCACGGCGGCGACCACGACACCGAGGAACGCCGGCGGGTAGAGGAAGAGCGGCACCAGGATCGCCGCGCCGAGGCCGACCCCGACCGCGATCGCGGCCGGCAGGTTCCGGCCGGCCCGGCTGGG
>NZ_JAEVHJ010000558.1:0-2423 GCF_016802855.1 Micromonospora sp. ATA51
CGGGGCGCTGCTGGCCGTCCAGGTCGGGGACGCGGCGGCGCCCGCCTGCTGCGGCGGCGGGCGGCGCGGTGACCGTCCTGCTGATCGCGCTCGGCGCGGCGCTCGGCGCGCCGCTGCGCTACCTGACCGACCGGGCCGTGCAGGCCCGGCACGACTCGCCGTTCCCGTGGGGGACGCTGACCGTCAACGTGGCCGGGTCGCTGCTGCTCGGCGCGGTCGCCGCGGTGCCGGCCGCGCCGGCGGTGACCGCGCTGGTCGGCACCGGGTTCTGCGGCGCGCTGACCACCTGGTCCACGCTCAGCTACGAGACGCTGCGGCTGACCCGGGCGGGCGCCCGCTGGCACGCCGCGGCCAACGCGCTGGGCAGCGTGGTCGCCGGGCTGGGCGCGGCCTCGCTCGGCTACGCCCTCGCCCACGCCCTCACCGGCTGACCCGCACGTCGGTCGACGTCCGTCACCCGGCCCGGCAGGTGCCGGTCAGCGGGCGGGGGCGCGCAGCGCCACCACCGGGCCGAGCACGAAGACCGCCGGTGGCCGCACCCCCTCCCGGACGGTCAGCGCACCGACCTCGTCGAGCCGGCTCGGGAGCGCCCGCTGGCCCGGGAGGCCGGCGTCCTGCACCGCCAGCACCGGTGACCCTGGGTCCCGGCCGTGCTCGATCAGCACGGCCGCGATCTTCGCGACGGTGTCCACGGCCATCAGCAGCACCACGGTCCCCCTGGCCCGGGCCAGCGCCGGCCAGTCCACCAGCGAGTCCGGGTGACCGGGCGGCAGGTGGCCGGAGACCACGGTGACGTCGTGTGCCACCCCCCGGTGGGTGACCGGCACGCCGGCCAGCGCCGGCGCGGCGAGCGCGCTGCTCACCCCCGGCACCAGCACGGTCTCCACCCCGGCCGCCGCGCAGGCCTGGACCTCCTCGTGGCCACGGCCGAAGACGTACGGGTCGCCGCCCTTGAGCCGGACCACCCGTCTGCCGGCGCGGGCGTGCGCGACGAGGGTGTCGTTGATGTTGTCCTGCCCCACCGACGGCCCGCGCGGCACCTTCGCCGCGTCCACCACCAGCACCTCGGGACGCAGCCCGGACAGCAGGCCGGTCGGGGCGAGCCGGTCGGCCACCACCACGTCCGCGGCGTCCAGCAGCGCCCTCCCCCGTACGGTGATCAGGTCGTCGGGGCCGGGCCCGCCGCCGACGATGGCGACCTGGCCCGGGCGCAGCCCCGGGTAGTGGTGGTGGTGATCATGGTGGTGGTGACCGTGGCCGCCGGCCGGGTCGTCGGGGTGGTGGTGCGGGGTCTGCGGCCGGCCCACCTTGCCGGCGAACCCGGGCAGCGCCACCCGGTACGCGCAGGTGTCGCAGTTCATCCGGATGTCCCCGCGCAGCGCTCGGCGTGCCGCTCGAGCACCACGTCGGCCAGCGCGTCGCAGTCGCCGATCGGGTCGGCCACCCGCACGTCCAGCTCCGGATGCTCGGCGGCGTACGCCTCGGACTGCGCCACGATCCGGTCCGGCAGCACCCCGGCGAAGAGGAAGTACGGGGCGACCACGATCCGCCGGGCGCCGAGCCGGTGCAGCCGCTCCAGCACCGCGGGCACGGACGGTTCGGCGAGGGAGATGAACCCGGGCTCGACGCCGGCGTAGCCGCGCCCCTCCCAGAGCAGCCGGGCCACCTTGGCGACCTCGGCGTTGGCGTCCGGGTCGGTGGAGCCGCGCCCGATCAGGGCGACCCAGGTGCCCGCCCGGTCGTCGCCGGCGAGGACGGCGTCGATCCGCGCGGCGAGGGTCTCCTGCAGCAGCGGGTGCGGCCCGAGCGGCCGGCCGTAGGCGTACCGCAGGCCCGGGTGGCGCTGCTTCTCCCGGGCCAGCGCGGCGGGAATGTCGCCCTTGCCGTGGCCGGCCGCGGCGAGCACCAGCGGCAGCGCCACCAGGTTCCGGTGTCCCCGCCCGACCAGCGCGCCGACCGCGTCGGTCAACGGCGGCCGGGACAGCTCGATGAAGCCGCCCTCGACGTCGTCGACCAGGCCCCGACGGCGGATCCGGTCGACCAGGGCGGCGAACTGGGCCACGCCGGGGGCACTGCGGGTGCCGTGCCCGACGATCAGCAGCGGGGTGCGGTCCGGGGTCACGGCTTCTCCTCCAGGTACAACAGGGCGTTGAGGGCGGCGGCGGCGACCGCGGAGCCGCCCTTCTCGCCCACGTTGGACACCGCGGGCAGGCCGCTGGCCCGCAGCGCCTCCTTGGACTCGGCGGCGCCGACGAAGCCGACCGGCAGCCCGACGACCAGCGCGGGCGCCGCGTCGAGGGCGATCAGCTCGACCAGCGCGGTCGGCGCGCAGCCGACCACCCAGACCGCCCCGGGTCCGACCCGGTCGTACGCGATCCGCACCGCCGCCGGCCGAGCGGGTGCCGCCGGTCTGCCGGGCCAGC
>NZ_JAEVHJ010000559.1:0-2418 GCF_016802855.1 Micromonospora sp. ATA51
CGGCGGGTACGCGGTCGAGGCGTTCGCGCGCCTGGCTGGTCCGGGGCCGCCAGGCGCTGGTCGCCGCCCGGCCGGGGCACCCCGGCGGTCTTCGTCAACGCCCGCGCGGCGCGCTGTCCCGGCAGGGCGCCTGGACCATCCTGCGCCGCGCCGCCGAGCGCGCCGGCCTGCCGGTGGACGGTGCGGGCGCGGTCTCCCCGCACACCCTGCGCCACTCGTACGCCACCCATCTGCTCGACGGCGGCGCCGACGTGCGGGTGGTGCAGGAGTTGCTCGGCCATGCCTCGGTGACCACCACCCAGGTGTACACGTTGGTCACTGTGGAGCGGCTGCGCGAGGTGTACGCCACCGCGCACCCGCGCGCCCGCGGGTGAGTCGGGCCCGACCGTCCTGACCGGCCGGTGCGTCCGACACGCCGACCGGGTACCGAACGCGCTGCCGGCGCGTGGCGTACAGTCGGCATCGGCGCGGACCTCCTGGGGCGACGAACCGGGGTGCGCAGCGGCGCCGCGAAGGACGTCGGACGGCTCCGACGCCGGGTGGTCGTCGGGAGGGGGCAACGAGGACATGGCTGGCAACGGTGACCGTGCCGACGCCTGGACGTCGGAGCTCCGCGAGCAGCAGGCGTCGCTCGGCGCGGACCTGGGTCCGGCCGACCCGGCAGCGTACACGATGCGCAAGCCCATCCCGGAGCCCATGCCGACGGACCGGCACGGCCCGGCGCGGATCATCGCGATGGCCAACCAGAAGGGCGGCGTCGGCAAGACCACGACGACCATCAACCTGGGCGCCGCGCTCGCCGAGTACGGCCGCAAGGTGCTGCTGGTCGACTTCGACCCGCAGGGCGCCCTGTCGGTCGGCCTGGGGGTCAACCCGCACAACCTCGACCTGTCGGTCTACAACCTGCTCATGCAGGACGACGTCACCGCCGAGGACGTCCTGATCAAGACCGACGTGGCCGGCCTGCACCTGCTGCCCGCCAACATCGACCTCTCCGCCGCCGAGATCCAGCTGGTCAACGAGGTCGCCCGCGAGATGGCGCTGGCGCGCGTGCTGCGCACCGTCCGCAAGGAGTACGACTTCATCCTGATCGACTGCCAGCCCTCGCTGGGCCTGCTGGCGATCAACGCGCTGACCGTCGCGCACGGCGTACTCATCCCGCTGGAGTGCGAGTTCTTCAGCCTGCGCGGCGTGGCGCTGCTGCTGGACACCATCGACAAGGTCCGCGAGCGGCTCAACTTCGACCTGGAGCTCGAGGGCATCCTCGCCACCATGTACGACAGCCGCACCACGCACTGCCGGCAGGTGCTCCAGCGGGTGGTGGAGGCCTTCGGCGACAAGGTCTACCAGACGGTGATCACCAAGACCGTCAAGTTCCCCGAGTCGACCGTCGCCGGCGCCCCGATCACCACGCTCGACCCGGCGTCGTCCGGCGCGCGCAACTACCGGCAGCTGGCCCGTGAGGTGATCGCCGCCCAGACGGACCGGTAGTCGGGGGTGCACCAGGTCACCGGCCCGTCCGGCCCGTCCACTACGGTCGTCGGGTGACCGCACCGCCCCTCGACCCACCCGCCGCGCCGCCCGGCGCCGCCGACCCGGCGGTCGCCGCCGAGCCGGCCGCGGAGGTCGACGGTGTGCTGCCCGCCGGGGACGCCCCCGAGACCAGCGGGTTCACCGTCCGGCTGGCCAACTTCACCGGCCCGTTCGACCTGCTGCTCCAGCTCATCAGCAAGCACAAGCTCGACGTCACCGAGGTGGCGCTGCACAAGGTCACCGACGAGTTCATCGCCTACATCCGGGCGATGGGCGACCAGTGGGACCTGGACGAGACGAGCGAGTTCCTGCTGATCGCGGCCACCCTGCTCGACCTCAAGGCCGCCCGGCTGCTGCCCGCCGCCGAGGTGGAGGACGAGGAGGACCTCGCCCTGCTGGAGGCGCGGGACCTGCTCTTCGCCCGGCTGCTGCAGTACAAGGCGTACAAGGAGGCCGCGGCGCACATCGCCGAGCTGGAGGCCGTCGGCGGCCGCCGCTACCCCCGCGCGGTCACCCTGGAGCCCCGGTACGCCGAGGCGCTGCCCGACCTGGTGCTCGGCATCGGCCCGGAGCGGCTGCTCAAGCTGGCGCTGAAGGCGATGACCCCGAGGCCGGTGCCCCAGGTCTCCATCGCGCACGTGCACATGGTCCGGGTCAGTGTCCGCGAGCACGCCGGGATCCTCGCCGAACGGCTGCGCCGCGCCGGCATCGCCACCTTCTCGCTGCTCAATATCAACCCGTTGTCCATCGACTACGCCTCTCGGCCTCGCCTTAGGTCCCGACTCACCAGGGCGGATTAGCCTGGCCCTGGAACCCTTGGTCATCCGGCGGAAGGGTTTCTCACCCTTCTTTCGCTACTCATGCCTGCATTCTCACTCGTGCCGC
>NZ_JAEVHJ010000560.1:0-2408 GCF_016802855.1 Micromonospora sp. ATA51
GGGTGGCGCCCGGACGAGGCTCGTCGGACAGGCCCTCCAGCCGGTCACGCACGAACCGGGCCCGCCACTTGTTCACCGTCTGCGGCCACACCCCGAGCCTCGCGGCGACGTCCTTGTTCGTCGCGCCTTCCGCGCACGCCAACACGATCCGCGCCCGCAACGCCAACGCCTGCGCGGTCTTCGCCCGACGCGACCAGGACACCAGAGTCTGACGCTCTACATCGGACAACACCAGCTCGGCCTTTGGACGCCCTGTTCGTGGCATACCACGAAGCCTACCCAAATTTAGCAACTAATCAACGACTCAGGACACTAGGTAGCTGGTGTTAAACGGCTGTTGACCGGATCCCGGTCGACCGCCGTTTCGGCTGGGTGGTGTCGGTTCGGTGTGCTGGTTCGATGGTTTCGACGTGCTGAATTTGTTGCTGGGGCGGGGATGTAGGCCCTTGAGGGCGTTTGCCGGGTGGGGTCAGCGGTGCCTTGTGGTCCTCAGGCGGGGTTGAGGGTCCAGCCGCGGAGGGTGTGGGTGAGGCCGAGGGTGGCGAGTCGGGCGAGGTCGACCGCGGCGGCGAGGAGGGTGAAGTCGGCGGCGACGCGGGTCCGGCCGCGCATGCGTGCGCGTCGCCCGCCGTGGCGGCGGCGCATGAGGTGGGCGATTTTGCGTTCGACCTTGGGTCGGGTGGCCCGGTAGTCGGCTTGCCAGGCGGGGTCGGTTTGGCGGGTGCGGGCGGTGGTGAGGTGTGCCTCGTGCCGGCTGATGGTGATGCTGCGGCCGATCTTGGACTCGGTGCACTGCCCGCGCAGGGGGCAGATGGCGCAGGCGGTGCCGAAGTCGGCTTTGCCGGCGTGGCGGGCGTGGCCCTTGACCGGCCGGATCGAGACGGTCAGGCCGGCCGGGCAGGTGACCGTAGCCGCGTCGAGGTTGATGTCGAAGCGGTCCTTGGTGAACTTCCCGGCGGGCGCGTTCGGTGGCTGGACCTTGGTCTTGATGTCGATCCCGGCGGCGTTGAGCCGGTCGAGGACCTCGCCGGCGCCGTAGGCGGCGTCGCCGTAGACCGCTGCGGTGTCCTCGGCCGGTTCGGTGGTGTCGGTGAGGTCGGTAATGAGGTCGGCGGCGGGCTCGGCGTCGCCGACGTTGCCGGCGGTGACCGCGGTCGCGGTGATGACCTCGGCGTCCGGGTCGACGGCGATGTGGCCCTTGTAGCCGTCGAAGCCGCGGTGGCTGGTCTTGTGTCCATGCCTGGCCTGCGGGTCGACGGTGGAGATCACCCGGTCCGGGGCGACCTTGCGGGCGATGCGCAGCACCCCGTCGGCGCCGGCCTCAAGGTCCTGGCCGAGCACCGTGGCCAGCAGCTGCATGGCCTGGATGACCGGCTCGGGCAGGTCGTCACGCCCGTCGAGGGCGGCCAGCAGGGCGTGCCCGTCGCGGGCCCGGGAATCGATCAACGCTTCCCGGGCGCTCTGATCGTCCCAGTCCACGACCGGCTTGGCCGAGCTGGTGTAGTCGTCACCGGCGGACAAGACCGCCCGCAGCGAGGCGGCCAGGTCGGGTCCGGCCACGCCGAGCAGGCCACGGATCGCCGAACGGATCAGCGTGATCGTGTCCATCGTGGCGACCGCGTCATACAACGGCGTGGAATCCAGCACCCTCCGCCGGCCCAGCAGTCCCGCCGTGCGGGCGGCGTCCAACGCCACCTCGAAAATCCGGTCCGGCCGCTGCGAGCGGCGCAACCGTTCCCGCATGTCCACCAGCACGGTGTGGGCGAACCCGACCCGGCCGGCGCCGCCCCAGCCGCCGACCCCGGCCGCGTAACGCCACCGCGCGTCGAACATGAACCGGTCGACCGCTTCCCGGTCGGACAACCCCTCGAGCCGTTGCAGCACCATCACCGCCGCCACCACCGACGGCGGCACCGACCGGCGACCGACCTTCGCGAACAGGTCGGTGAACAAGCCGTCCGGGAACAACCGGTCACGATGCTCGTGCAGGAACACGAAGATCGAGTTAGCCGGGAGCGCATCCCCGCAGAACCGGCTGACCGGATCGAGAAGATCGAGCTGCTGCGACGCCACACCCAACGCCATACCAGCGAACTACTCAAATAGATGGAAAACGATGACCGCCACGCCGGCAGTGGCCATCGTGTAACACCAGCTACCTAGGAGCCCCGATGTTCCAGTTGCGATCCTCGCCCGGCCCGGAGGCCGGGCGCAGCCGCCGGCGCTGGGGGGTCAGGATCTCGACGGCCAGCAGGTTGCGATCCTCGCCCGGCCCGCCGGGCGCAGCTCGTTGCCCTTGCGGTCCTGGCCGTGCGGGCTGCACAGGGTTGCGATCCTCGCCCGGCCCGGAGGCCGGGCGCAGCCCACCGCGCCGGCCCGGGGTGGCCCGGGCCGGACGGTTGCGATCC
>NZ_JAEVHJ010000561.1:0-2363 GCF_016802855.1 Micromonospora sp. ATA51
AAGGAATTGAACGGCAAGTCCGTGGCCAAGATCGCCGACCGCGTGCTGCCGGCCTTGACGGCGGTCATGAGCCTGCTCAAGGAGCAGGCTCCGGAAGAGGCCGACAACTTCCGCAGCACCGTCATCACCGCAATCGGATCCGCCACCCACCACGGCCAGCCCAGCCCCATCGTGGCCGACATGATCCACAAGATCACCAAGGCCCTCGACGCCGCCTGACGGGATGTCAACCTACGCCGCTGTGCCACCGGGTCCTTTCCGGATCCGGTGGCACGCCCGTCGTGGCGGTCAGGGGGCGCGTTCCACGTTCAAGAAGCGAGCGTCACCTCGATTAGCTGACTCCAGCTCGTCTGGGTGCCTTCCAGTGCCGCCTCGGCGAACCCCGTGTCGCCGAGGCGGCTTCGTGCTGCCCGCTCGATCCGGGCCACATCCGGGTGGGAACGATCCGGCAGTCCGCGCACGCCGGCGCTCGCCCCGAGCAGCCGTGCTTCCCGCTCGGGCTGGTCGCGGCGCAGCGCCAGGTCCGCGACCCCGACGAGCACCTGGGCGATCAGGGGCTTGCCCCGTCTCGGTCGCCGTCCGGAAGGCCGCGATGCGGTGTTCGCGAGCCTCGTCGAGATCCTCGGCAAGGTAGCCGAGCAGGTCATGTGCCACTGCGCGGACGTATGCCCGCTTGGCGTCATCGCCCAGCATCGGTGTCGCGACGTCGAGCTGCCGGTGTGCCTGCTCCGCGTCGCCGCTCCAGCGCGCGAGCTCGCATCGACACGACATCCTCGTTGGCACCGACCTCGGTGACGACCGCTATCGCCTGTTCGTAGTACTCGCAGGCACCGGCGAACTCGCCGCGCATCGCGATTCGATTCGCCAGCTCGGTCTAGGCGAACAAGATCCGGAACCGCCCAACCTCTCCGCCGGATAGTCGATCAAATGAGTTTGATGTATTCTCCGGTTCATGGCTGCGTCGAGCCAAGCCGCCCCAGCGTTCGTACGGCTGGCCGCCCACCCGCTGCGGTGGCGGCTACTGACCGAACTCGCCGACAGCGACCTGCGGGTCCGCGAGCTGGTCGCGCGGATCGGCCAGCCGCAGAACCTGGTCTCCTACCATTTGCGGCTGCTGCGTAACGGCGGCCTGGTCACCGCCACGCAGAGCAGCTTCGACGGCCGCGACAGCTACTACCACCTGGATCTGGACCGCTGCGCCCAAGCGCTGGCCAGCACCGGCGCCACCCTGCACCCGGCCCTGCGCTTGGACAGCGCCACGCTGGCCCCGCCGGCCCATCAGCGGCGGTTGCCCGGCCTCGCCGTGCTGTTTGTATGCACTGGTAACAGCGCCCGCTCACCGATCGCCGAAGCCCTGCTACGCCACCACACCGCCGGACAGGTGGAGGTCAGCAGCGCCGGCAGCCGACCCAGGCCGCAAGTGCATCCCAACAGCGTGCGGGCGCTGCGCGACCAGTGGGGCATCGACATCGCCGATCAGCGGCCCCGCCACCTGGACACCCTTACCGGCCGCCGATTCAACTACGTGATCACCCTGTGCGACAAGGCCCGCGAGGTCTGCCCCGAGTTCGACGATCACCATCGCCGCATTCACTGGAGCATCCCTGACCCCGCCCTGGCCGGCGACAGCGACCAGGCCAGTTACCCGGCCCTTATTCGCACCACGGCCGACATCGATACCCGCATCCGCCATCTGCTACCCGTCCTCGCTACCCGCCCGCCCATGAGTCAAGGAGGATCAAGCCATGACCGGACCCGACCAGTACGCCAGCGTCCGCTACCTGGTTGACGACGTCCAGGCAGCCGTCGACTTCTACACCACTCACCTCGGCTTTCAACTGAGCACCAACGCCGGGCCCGCCTTCGCTGACGTGGTCCGCGGTCCGCTGCGGCTGCTGCTGTCCGGGTCCGCCAGCTCAGGCGCCCGCGCGACGCCCAAGGACGCCACGACTCCCGGCCGCAACCGCATCCACCTCACCGTCGACGATCTGGATGCCGAGATCGACCGGCACCGGGGCGCCGGACTGTCGTTCCGCAGTGACGTGGTTTCCGGCCCCGGTGGGCGTCAGATCCTGCTGGCCGACCCCTCCGGCAACCTGATTGAGCTGTTTCAACCAGGCCGTTAGACCGGCGCCACACGCCGGCCATACCCTGACGAGACACGGTGATGGGCTGGTGCGGCGGCACCATCTGCTCGCTGCTCAAGCCTGCGCCCGCTCGTTCGCAACCGTCAGTGCCCGGGTTCATCGTCGCGCAACAGGTGCCTAGATCCTTGGGTTCGAGAATCTGAACAACTGAGTCAGGTTTTCAGGCTGCGGTTTTGAGTCGTGCGCGGGCGATGTAGTCGTCGACGTGGTGGTCGA
>NZ_JAEVHJ010000562.1:0-2360 GCF_016802855.1 Micromonospora sp. ATA51
CCGGGGCGCACCGGCACGGCGCCGTCCGGCCCCGCAACCGGACGCTCCGCCGGGAACGGCCGCCGCACCGTTGGTGCTGACCCCGCGGCGTCCCGCTGCGGTTTAGTAGCGTGAGCAGGGTGAAGGCGATCGCGATCGATGCGCACGGCTCCGCCGACCAGCTCGCCCTGCGGGATCTGCCGGAGCCGCCGGTCGGCCCGGACACCGTGTTGGTGCGGGTGCGGGCCGCCGGGGTCAACCCGGTCGACTGGAAGGTCCGCGAGGGCCACCTGGCCGGCGCCATGCCGATGCACTTCCCGCTGGTGCCCGGCTGGGACGCGGCCGGCGTGGTGGCCGCCGTCGGCCCGGCGGTGGCCGGCTTCGCCGTCGGGGACGAGGTCGTCGGGTACGTCCGGCGCGACGACGTCCAGTACGGCACGTACGCCGAACTGGTGCCCGCCCCGGAACGGACGCTGGCCGACAAACCGGTGCGGGCGTCCTGGGCCGAGGCGGGTGGGCTGCCGCTGGCCGGGTTGACCGCGTACCAGGCGTTGCAGCTGGCCCGGACCGGCGCCGGGGACACCGTGCTGGTGCACGCGCGTCGGGCGGGGTGGGGCATCTGGCCGTGCAGCTGGCCCGGGCGCTGGGCGCCGACAGGGTGATCGGCACCGCGGGCGAGGCCAACCACGACTTCGTCCGGTCGCTGGGCGCCGAGCCGGTGGCGTACGGCGACGGGTTGCTGGACCGGGTCCGTGCCGTCGCGCCCGACGGGGTGGACGTGGCGCTGGACCTCTTCGGCGGGGAGGCGCTGGACGTCTCCGCCGAGCTGCTGAACCGGCCCGCCCGGCTGATCTCCACCGCCGACCCGGAGCACGTGACCCGCCTCGGCGGCAGCTACCTCTTCGTCAAGCCGTCCACCTCGGACCTGAGCGTGCTGGCCGGGCTGGTCGACGCCGGCCGGCTCGCCGTGCACGTGGCCCGGACGTTCCCGCTCGCCGAGGCTGCCGAGGCGCAGCGGCTGGTCGAGGCGGGGCACGTCCGGGGCAAGGTGGTGCTGGAGGTCTGAGCCGGGGCCGCCCGCCGGGCGCCGGCGGTGATCCGCTCAGCGGGTGCGGCGCCGGATCAGCAGCGAGATGCCGGCGAGGCCGGTGGTGATGACCAGCACCACGCCGACGTTGAGCAGCAACAGCCGCTGGAGCTGGCCCATCGCGTCGTCGATGTCCTGCACGGGGTTCAGCGCCTCCTCCGGGATGACCCGCTCGCCGCCGCCCACGCCGCCGCTGACCGTGTCGAACTGCCGCTCCAGCGGCACGCCGACGGTGCGCAGCGTCTCCGACATGTTGAGCCGGCCGAAGAACCAGCCGGCCCGGGTCTTGCTCCGGTCGGGCTGCTTGGCCGGCCGGTAGACCCGGGGGCCGCCCTCGGCCAGCGGGTAGAGGTCGTACGTCTGCTTGGGCACGTCCCCGGCGAGGACCACGAGCGTGTACTTAGGACCGAGGTTCTTCGCCTCCGGCCCGCGCTGCTGGCCGGTACGGCCGAGCCAGCTCACCTGGTCGATGACGGCGACGACCTCGGTGGGTCGGGTGTCGGCGCGCAGCCGCAGCGGCTGGCCGAGCCGGTCGCCGGTGATGTCCACTCCGGCGGGTGGCGGCTTGGCCCCCGCCGCCTGGGCCGTGCCGGCGAGGGCCAGCGAGCAGGCCGCCACTATCAGCGCGCCGGTCACCGCGGCCAGCAGCCGCCTCACCTTCCGGACCATCGCCGCCTCCTCGCCCCGTTCGATGGGTGGCTTACGCTGCAGGTGACACGTTGGTCGGCCGACGATGGTGGTCATGCCCACAGACCGGGTCCCCACCTCAAAGACTCCGCAGAACGTCGCTCGGTTGCAGCTGCTGGAAGAGTAATTGGAACTATCTGCGATCTGGGACCGACCAACGAGTAGCCGTTGATCAGCGGGCGGATCGTACCTTTGCGGAGGGGTTCATGGGGGGCAGCGTGGCACGCGTGGCGCGTACCCGGCTAGCGGTTCTCGGCGTGGCGGTCGGTGTGTCGGTGGCGTTGCCGGCCACCCCGGCGGCCGCGCACAACTCGTTGACCGGCAGCGACCCGCGGAACGGGGCGCGGCTGGCGGCCGCGCCGAAGCGGATCGAGCTCCGGTTCCTCGCCACCCCGGCCCCCGGTACGACGAAGATCACAGTCACCGGGCCGGGCAACGTGCCGGCGACGGGCGGCGTGCCGACGTTCAGCGGCAACCGGGTGAGCGTGCCGTTCAAGGCGGGGGCGGCCGGCCTCTACATCGTCGACTACCGGGTCGGGTCGGTTGACGGACATCCGGTGACGGGCGAGATCCGGTTCTCCCTCACCACCGGCACGCCGGCCGCGCC
>NZ_JAEVHJ010000563.1:0-2358 GCF_016802855.1 Micromonospora sp. ATA51
ATCCCATGCCGGCGCGCCCTACGCCTCCGGCCACCGGGGGTGCTGTTGTTGTGGATCGGCGGACGTGTTGAAGCCGTGTGGGTGAGACCAGTCGGGAAGCGCAGTCCGCTGCAGTCAGGCAGGCGAGCGCGTCGGCGGCCGCACAGTTCGACGGGATAGTCGCCGACTTGGCCAGCCGGACGTCCGCGCTGAGGTCGGTCGCGAGCTCGACATCGGACGCCTGTCGCGCCGGCGTCACGAATGGTGTTTTCCCGCGTTGCGCTACCGCCTTCAGTGCGGGCGAGGTGAGACCAGGTACGTCGGCTGGCCATTCCCACGCAGCTGTTCACGCTGACCGGCTCGTCCGCGACCGTTGGGCGTCTCGGCGGCGGTGTCGCTGGTCGCGCTGGTGGTTTCGGCGTTGTAGGGTGGCGCTCTCGCTGACGCCGTGGATCGGCGCTGTGGCAATGTACGAGTCTTCTATTCCCGTCCGCCGTCGGCATGGACGTCGCCTGCCGCGACACGTACGGTTCGGGCGCCTACGCACAAACGTCGAATCCTGACGATCCATACGCCTGGTGGTGCTACCGCTGACCACCCGTGCCTCCGCCACTAATGCCCGATCTCCGTGCGGCGCCCTACGATCACATCCAGACATCTAGCGGCGTTGCTGATGCCGGCCACCGCCTTGATCTTCGTGTTCTTGCCAGGAACCGGAAGATCATCAGCGGTGGTCGTCCTCACGTCGAGCACGAAACGCCGGCATCCACAAAGGTCTGCCAGGAACCACCAGCGGCCGAGGTTAAACGAGAAGCTGTACGTGCTGTTCGTAATGGAGGTCGCAAGCCGCCGGGTGCACGTTCTCGGTGCCACGGCGCATCCGACTGCGGCCTGGACCACCCAGCAAGCCCGCAGCCTGGTGATGGATTTCGGCGGCCGGGTCACGTCGTTCCAGTTCCTGATCCGCGATCGGGACGTCGAAGTTCCCGCGATGCTTAAACGAGGTGTTCGCCGCCGACGGCGTTGACTGGTGAAGATCCCTCCCCGAGCCCCTCGGGCGAACTGTCACGCAGAACGGTTCATCCGCAGCGTCCGGCACGGGTGCACCCACAGACTCCTGATCTACAACGAACGTCACGCCCGCGCCGTGCTCGACGGATACGCCGCCCACTTCAACGGGCATCGTCCACACCAGAGCCTCGCCCAGCACTCGCCGAACCACGACCCGGCCGTCGTCATCCCGATCAACGCGCCGATACGACGCCGCCGGGTCCTCAGCGGCGTCATCAACGAGTACCAGCGGGCGGCATAATCGGATCAACGAAACCCGAGTTCACAGACCCTGCACCGAGTTTGGCACGGTACAGGGCCTCATCGACGTGAACACGTCTTCAGCACCCGTATACCGCGGACGGCGACCGCGAGATGCGGCACGCTGGCCGGGTAAAGGGGGCGGCCTCGGCCTGTCACTCGAGCAGTGGTACCCATGCGGCGGCGACGGTTCCGTCGCGTCGCGCCTCGGTGAGCCGTTGAGCCGGAAGCGGCTCGGGGTGCACTGCCTGCTGCAGGGGACCAACTCCGTAGACGGCGGCGACGGCGCCCAGCGCCCTTGCGGCGGTCGTCCAATTGGACGGTATCTCGGCGACGCTGTAGGCGAATACATGCCCGGTCGGGTCATGCAACGCGAGACCCGTAGCGCGCAGACCCACACCCCAGGTGGTCACCCTCGCCGGATGTGTCGCCGATGGCCAGCGCGGCAGGCCCAACAAGATCGCCGCCTCCACCTGCGCCTCGCACCGCGAGCCAGTGAGGGTTTCCGTCCACGCGGCGCTGGCTGGCTCGAACCAGGCGACGGCGACCCCCACCGGTCCGTCGGCGTGAGAAGGCTCCCCTGGCTGCGGGATGGGAAAAGGAGCAGCCCACGGCTTCTCCTGGCTCGTCACCCACACGTGCAGCCGTTCACCGCCGCGGCGTTTCGCATCATCGGCGACGGCAAGCACCCATGCATCGCTGACCTTGTCTCGCGCGCCTGAGCGATCCGGGTGGTTTACCGGTGGAGTCGGCTCCGTATCACCTGCGCTTTCCGCAGCCGGTAATCTATCCAATACCTCTCGCGATGTTGCTGATGTCCACGGGCGGCGTGCGTTCACCGGTTGAGTGGACCTGGGTACTGCCGCAGGTACGGGCTTGAACGCGTCGACTCCATTCGGCAGGAGCGTGATTGGCACGAGCTGGCCTGTCCTGTACAGCTGGTACCGAGCACATGTCCGCCAACCCTCCGCACTGTCGCAGTAGTAGTTGCGCCAGGCGCTCAAGCTTGCGTTGAGCAGGGGGAAGAGGGGGCAGTCCTGAGCGTGTGAGCAGCCCATGTCACTCCGA
>NZ_JAEVHJ010000564.1:0-2348 GCF_016802855.1 Micromonospora sp. ATA51
GCAGCAACCCGAAACACCGCCGCCGCTGCCCCGGCGTCACCCGCACAGCAACCCGGGCGGTGCGATGCACGACCCGCGGCAAGGCCGGATCCCGACGGCGAGGCACGAACCGAAGCCAACACCACCCCTACGACACTTTCCCAACCCCGACCAACCCGGCCAACGTTTGTGGTCAAAGCCCTAGCCAGGCCGCGGCGCCGGGCCCGGGTGGCGCGCCCGGAAGTCAGGACGGGTCGCGCCGGTCCGTTCCGCGCCGACCGGGACCAGCCGGAAGATCCGGATCTCCCGGCCGCCGGCCCGCTCGACGTACGTCCGGTACGCGGGCCACTCGGTGACCAGCAGCTGCCACAGCCGGTCCCGCTCCGCGCCGGCGGCCACCTCGGCGCGTACCGCGACGCGGCGCCCCTTGACGTCCACCTCGGCGGCCGGCTGGGCGAGCAGGTTCATCGCCCAGCCGGGCTGGTGCCGCTGCCCCCAGTTCGACCCGATCACCACGTACCCGTCGCCGTCCGGCACGTACAGCAGGGGGTTGCTGCGGGGCTGACCGGAGCGACGACCGGTGGTGGTGATGACCAGGGAGGGCACCAGGCCCAACGCGACCACCCGGCCCTTCGTGAGCCGGCCGACCAGCCGGTCGGCGGGGACGAGCAGGCGCAACGTGGCGCCGAACCACTTCTGGTGGCCGAGCCGGCGCGTGAGGGTTCCCAGGACGACACGGGCCGAGTCTGCCGGGTCCGCCGCCGAGGCGGCACCCACGCGCGGCCCACGCACTCGTGGGCGGCCCGGAGCGGCCGGTCCACATCGGAGCCGGTCACTCCAGCCGGCGCTCCACGGGCAGCCGGGACCGGGTCATGAGCCCCGCCCCGAGCATCGCCAGCAGCGGGACCACCACCAGCACGCCGAGGGTCAACCAGGGCACCACCACCGGGTACGGCGTCTCGACCGGCCAGGCGGCGGCGTACCGGCGGTTCACCGAGGAGAGGATGATCAACGCCGAGCCGAGGCCGGCGACGATGCCCAGCGCCGAACCGAGCACCGCGATCACGCCGGCCTGGCAGAGTGACAGGACCCGGCGTACCCGTGGGCTGGCCCCCACTGCCGCCAGGGTGGACAGATCCCGACGCCCCTCGGCGGCGGCGAGCCCGGTGGCCACCCCGGCCGCGCCCAGGGTGATCACGCCGGCGCCGACGGCCAGCAGGAGCAGCAGCGGCCGCCGGTCCGAGTACGGCTGGTCCTGCTCCACCTGCACCTGCAGCGAGGCGAGCCGCGGCAGGTCGGCCACGAGTCGTTCCTGCTGCGCCACCGTCGGCGGCCCGGTGGTGTCGACGGCGTAGCCGAGCTGCTCGCCCGTCAGGCCGATCCGGGCCGCCGCCGCGGCGGAGAGGAATAGCCGGTCGACCGGCAGGCCACCGCGCAGCGCGTAGCCGGGCAGGGTGGCGGTGACGGTGGACGGCGGGTCCTGGCCGGCGGAGCTCCGGCTGGCGGTGACGGCCACCCGCCCGTCGACCACCTGCCGCGGGTCGTTCACCACCACCCCGCCGGCCCGCAGCACCCGGGTCGCGGTGGCCACCTCGGCGGCCGGGGCGCCGGTGAGCACGGGCAGGGCCGAGCCGTCGTCCACCAACGCCGGCAGGTAGAGGCCGTCCGGGCTGCGCGACGGCCGCGCGCAGCGCGGGTCGGCGAGGGCGCGCCGGCGCCCGTCGGCGGTCAGGTACCCGGTCAGCTCGTACGGGCACTCCCGGTCCGGCGGGACCACCGCCGCCACGTTGCAGTAGTCCTCGGGGGACGTCGGCGCGGCGCAGGCGGGCACGTCGACCCGGGCCACCGTGCCGTCGGGCAGGACGGCCCGGACCCGCTCGGCCACCTGCGCCACCGGCGGCAGCTCGGCAGCGCCGGAGTCCGACCGCAGCAGCAGCACGTTGCCGGGTGGGATGCCGGGCTGCCAGTCCGCCCGGGCCCGGGCCTCGTCGCTGGCCACGTAGACGCCGAGGGCGACGCTGCCGGCGACCGCGGCCATCACCGCGGAGATGGCCGGCGCGGCGGAGGAGCGGTTGCGGCTCGCGTCGCGCAGCGCGAGCCGCGGTGCCAGCGGCAGTAGCCGGCCGGCCCCGGCGAGCAGCCCGATCAACGTCGGGGTGCCGAAGACCAGTCCGAGCTCGCCGAGGATCAGCCCGGCCAGGATCACCGTCGGGGTGGTGCTGGCCGCGCCGAGCCCGGCGACGGCGGCGCCGCCGAGGGTGAGCAGCACCCCGACGACCAGCCAGCGCCGCCGGTGCCGGGGCGGGGTGCGCCGTCCGGCCAACCCGGCCACCACGTCCTCGCGGGCGGCGGCCCAGGCCGGAGCCAGC
>NZ_JAEVHJ010000565.1:0-2346 GCF_016802855.1 Micromonospora sp. ATA51
CGGTAGTCCGTGCCGTCGGGGGCGTCCGCGCCGTGCGCGGCGGCCGGCGCGGCCACGGCGAGGACGGCGGCGATCGCGGCGGTGACCACCACCGCCGCCCGCCGCAGCGGTACCAGGATCACTTGCCGGCCGCCGCCACCGCCGCGGTGATCCCCTCCGGGGAGCGGTCCTCGACGTCCTTGCCGTTGACCTTGACGGTCGGGGTGCCGGTGACCCCGGCCTTGCTGGCGTCGTCGGTGACGTGCTCGGTCCACGGTTTGTACGTTCCGTCCTTCACGCAGGAGCCGAAGTCGTCGCGGTTCAGCCCGACGCCCGCCCCGATGTCGATCAGCTCGTCGTTGCTGAGCCCGGCGCTGCCCTCCGCCGGCTGGCGGGCGAAGAGCGCGTCGGAGAACTCCCTGAACTTCCCGCCCTGGGCGGCGCAGCCGGAAGCGGCCGACGAGCGGGTGGAGTACTCCGTGGTGGAGAAGCGGTTGAGGAAGGCCACCGGGTGGAAGACCACCTTGGCCTTGCCGTCGCTGACCAGCTGGTTGACCGTCGGGCCGCTGGTCTGCTGGAACTGCTTGCAGACCGGGCAGAGGTAGTCCTCGTAGAGGTCGATGGTGACCGGCCCCTCGCCGAGGACGATGCCGGTGCCCGGCGGGTTGGCGCCGGGCGGGGCGGTGAAGGTGTCCGACTTCTGGCTCCGGAACACGGTCCAGCCGATCAGGCCGGCGATGACCAGCACCACCACCGCGGCGACCGACGTCCAGAGCGCCCGCCTGCGCCGCTTCTCCCGGGCGATCTGCTCGCGCACCACCCGGGCCGCGTCCCTGCGGTCCTTGCCACTACTCATCCTCGTCCTCCAGGGGAGGTTCGCCCGCCAGCCAGCCGTCCACCGAGACGGGGGTGCGGGGCCAGGTCAGCAGGAATCCGGCCAGCGCCAGGAACCCCAGGTCCCGGAGGATCTCCGGGAGGTAGCTCGGGGCCTGCCCGACGCCGAGCTGCCCGCCGCTGCCGAAGCACCCGCAGTCGATGGCCAGGCCGCGGCTCCAGGCCGAGGCGATGCCGGTGATGAAGACCACCAGCAGCGCCGCGGAGACCGCGGCGGCCAGTCGGGTGGCCAGCCCGATCAGCAGCAGTACGCCGAGCGCCAGCTCCACGAAGGGCAGCGCGGCGCCGACCACGGTCGCGGCGCCGTACGGCATGACCTGGTAGGCGTTGACGGCCCGGCCGGAGGCGGCGAGGTCGCCGACCTTCGCGCCGCCGGCGACCAACCAGACGGCGGCCAGCCCGAGCCGGGCGACGGTGCCGAGCCAGGGCCGGACGGCGGGCCAGCGGGCGGCCCGGGTGTTCGGTGCGGTCACGGTCATTTGTCGTCCCGGATCCGGAAAAAGTTCCGCGTCAACCGGCGAGCGCGTCGCCGACGGCCTCGACCAGGTCGCACCGGGCCCGGGCGACGCGGGAGCGGATGGTGCCCACCGGCACCCCTTCCACGGCGGCGGCCTCGGCGTACGACAGGCCGAGCAGTTGGGTGAGCACGAACGCCCCGCGCCGGTCGGCGGGAAGCCGGCGGACCAGGTCGGTGGCGCCGAGGTGCCCGGCCGGGTCGGGGTACGGCCGGCCGGTGTGGGCGTGCGCGGCGAGCCGTTCGTCGAGCCGCCGCCGGCGCACCACCGTACGCAGGTGGTCGGCGCAGGCCCGGCGGGCGATGCCGAGCAGCCAGGTACGCACGCTGGAGCGGCCCTCGAAACCGGGCAGCGCGCGGAACGCCCGCAGGTACGTCTCCTGGGTGAGGTCGTCGGCGCTGTCCGGGTCGACCAGCGCGGCGGCGAACCGCCACACCTCGGCCTGGGTGGCCCGGACGAAGGCGGCCTGCGCCACCGGGTCGCCGTCCCGGGCGGCCAGCGCCCACCGGGTGGCACCGTCCCGCGCCGCCCCGAGGCCTGCCTCGTGGCGGCCGGCGGTGGTGTCGCGCGGGGCGGGGATCACGACACCCGAGGTTACGCGGCGTACCTGTGGGTAGCAGGACCCTTCGGCCCTTTCTATGGTCCAGCCCACGTCGGGAACTTTTCCGGGCCTACCCCCGACTACCTGCTCATGAAGTGCGACGACGTACGCGTGGCGCTGTCGGCGCGGCTGGACGGCGAGGACTCGCAGGCGCCGGCGGCGGCGCTGGAGGCACACACCCTGGCCTGCTCCGGGTGCCGCTCCTGGCTGGCGCGGGCCGAACGGGTGACCCGTCTCACCCGGCTCCAGGCGGTCGACGTACCCGATCTGACCGCCCCCGTGCTGGCCGCGGTCGCGGCGGACCGGGCCGCGGCGCGCGACGGACGCCGCCGCGGCCGTGCGGGCCCGGCGCCAGGT
>NZ_JAEVHJ010000566.1:0-2331 GCF_016802855.1 Micromonospora sp. ATA51
GCCAGGCCGGCCGCGGCGTCGGGCGAAGCGGGCGAGGCGGGTGCCGCCTGGGCGGGCGCGGCGAGCAGCGAGCCGGCTACCAGGGTTCCGGCGACGGCGACGGTGACGGCGCGACGGAGCGATGACCTCGTGGGTCGCATGAACAGCCTCCCGGATGGGGGTGAGGGGCCCAACTCGTGGTGAGGGCCCTGGACCGACCCGGCCTAGCTGGGGGAACCGGCCGGGCTGAGTGAAGTATTCACATGTTTAAGATCCTATTCAAGACCCTGGTTTGCCCGAATTCACCCGGCGGCCACAGGTAACTGCGCCGCAACATTGTGGACACTGACTGTCATCTATACCATCCGGTCACCGTCGCATTCCCGGCACCCGTGATCCGGAGGCCACGATGACCATCCCCCGACGCGTACTGGCCACCCTCGCCGGCCTGACCGCCCTCGTCCTGCTCGGCGCCGACCCGGCCACCGCCGCCGCCATCCCACCACCGGCCTCGATGGCCAGCATCGGCGACTCCATCACCCGCGGCTTCAACGCCTGCGTTGGTACGTCGACTGCACCTCGCGGTCCTTCAGCACCGGCGACTACTCCACCGTGAACAGTCACTACCTGCGCATCCGCGCGGTCAACCCGACCATCCAGGGCCGCAACCTCAACGACGCGCGCAGCGGCGCCAAGTCCGCCGACATGTACGGCCAGGCCGGCACCGCGGTCGGCCAGGGCGTCGAGTACGTCACCATGCTCATCGGCGCCAACGACGCCTGCACCAGCTCGGAAGCCACCATGACCCCGGTGGCCACGTTCCGGGCCAACATCGACAGCGCGCTCAACCGGATCCGCGCCGGCCTGCCCAACGCCCGGGTCGCGGTGATGAGCGTGCCGGACATCCACCGCCTCTGGTTCATCGGCAAGGGCAGCGGCAGCGCCCGCAGCGCCTGGTCGGCGTTCGGCATCTGCCAGTCGATGCTGGCCAACCCCACCTCGACCGCCCAGGCCGACGTCGACCGGCGGGCCCGGGTCCGGCAGCGGGTGATCGACTACAACAGCCAGCTCGCCCAGGCCTGCGCCGCGTACGGGGCGAACTGCGACTTCGACGACAACGCCGTGTTCAACTACCCGTTCGTGCTCAGCCAGGTGTCGACCTGGGACTACTTCCACCCGAACACCAGCGGCCAGGCGGTGCTGGCCACCGTCTCGTACGCCAACGGCTTCGGCTGGTAGGCACTCCCGCGGCGCGCGGGCGGACCGCCGTCCGCGCGCGGCCCGCGTACCCGAGAAGACGCCGCCGGTCAGTCGACCCGGCGGCGCGCTCCCGGGCCCGGCCGGGGCAGCACATCGCGCGGGTCCGCCACCTCGTGTCCCGCGGCGCAGCGCAGCTCGGCGTGGACCTCGGCGCCGCAGTCCCGGTGGGTGGCCCGCAGCGGCGGGCCCTCCGGGTCGGCGAGGTAGCGGTCGCCCCAGCCGAGCACGGCCACCAGCACCGGCCAGAGGTCGAGGCCCTTCTCGGTGAGCCGGTACTCGTGGCGCACCCGGCTGCCCGGCTCCCGGTACGGCTCCCGGCGCAGCACCCCCTGCTCGACCAGGGTGGCGAGCCGGTTGGTGAGCACCTGTCGGGGAATGCCGGTCCGCACCCGCATGTCGTCGAAGCGGCGGATGCCGTTGAAGACCTCACGGAGCACGACCAGGGTCCACCGCTCGCCGAGGATCGCCATCGCCGGGCGATGGTGCAGTTTTCCACCGACCAGTCCAGTGCCGAGGGTCTCATGCCGACCAGGCTAGGTCTGATTGACAGACTCAGCAACGCGCTGCCAGGCTGAGTCCATGACACAGACGCAGGATCCGGCGCGCAGCCGTACCTTCTCCTGGTCCGACCCGGTGGCGGGCGCGGCGCACATCGGCCGACGCAGCGGCCTGGAGCTGCTCCGCGCGATGATCGCCGGCGAGCTGGCCGCCCCGCCGGTGATGCACCTGATCGACATGGCCCGGATGGAGGCCGACGAGGGCCGGGTCGCGGTGGAGCTGGTGCCGCAGGAGTTCCACTACAACCCGCTCGGCACCGTGCACGGCGGCGTCATCTCCACCCTGCTGGACACCGCCGCCTGTTCGGTGCACACCACCCTGCCCGCCGGCGTCGGCTACACCTCGCTGGACCTGAACGTGAAGTTCCTCCGCCCGGTGACGGTCGCCAGCGGCACCCTCCGCTGCGAGGGCACCGTCCTCCAACGCGGCCGCCGCCCACAACATCCTCCGAGCGATCCGTAGCGTGACCAGCCGCTCAATCACCCACGTGGTCTACAGCCACCAGCATTCAGACCACGTCGGAGCGATCTCGGT
>NZ_JAEVHJ010000567.1:0-2297 GCF_016802855.1 Micromonospora sp. ATA51
GTGGCGGTGGTGGTCATCGAGTCTCCGTCATGGGGTCGGCGGGGCAGCGACGGTGCGTGGGCGACGCGGGCGACGGGATGGCCTCGGCGTCGCCTTGCCGGCGGTCAGCGTTCGAGCACGAGGGCGAGGCCCTGCCCTACGCCGATGCACAGGGCGCGACTCCGACGCCGCTGCCGGCGGCGGCGAGTTGGTGGGCGACCGCGCCGGCGATGCGGGCGCCGGAGGCGCCGAGGGGGTGGCCGATGGCGATGGCGCCGCCGTGCGGGTTGACGATGGTGGGGTCGAGGTCGGGCCACTCGGCCAGGCAGGCGAGCGCCTGCGCGGCGTAGGCCTCGTTGAGTTCCACGGTGTGCAGGTCGGCGAGGCCGCGGCCGGCCTTGGCCAGGGCCCGGTGTACCGCCTCGACCGGTCCGACCCCGAAGTACTTGGGCTCGATGCCGGTGACCGCCGACGCCCGGAAGCGGGTGAGCGGTTCCCGGCCGGTGGCCCGCAGGCCGTCCTCGTCGGCGAGCAGCAGGGCCGCGGCCCCGTCGTTGAGCGGCGACGAGTTGCCTGCGGTGAGCGTGCCACCGTCCGGGCGGAAAGCGGGGTTCAGCCGGGCCAGTGCGGCGGCGGACGTGTCGTCGCGGATGGACTCGTCGCGCGGCAGGTCGATCCCCGGGTACGCGACGACCTCCTGGTCGTACCGGCCGTCCCGCCAGGCGCGGCTGGCCTTCTCGTGGCTGGCCAACGCGAACGCGTCCTGGGCCTCGCGGGTGATGCCGTACCGGTCGGCGACCAGTTCGGCGCATTCGCCGAGGGGGATGGTCCATTCCGCGGGCATCCGGGGGTTGACCATTCGCCACATCCACCAGGTTCGAGCCGGTAACCCATTAACCTCGGTCTTTCATTTGAGCGCTGGTTCATAGCTGTTGCTCGATGAGATGGGTTCCAGGGATTTGCGCTGGAATGCAGGCATGCTGACGGCCCGGCGCTGGGCCGGGTTCCTCCGTGGAGCTGGTCGGGGCGTGAGGTTGCTGGGTCAGCCAGCGGGTTGGGGTAGCGTGGCGAGGCGGTTGAACGCGCTGGTCAGGGCGTTGGCCCAGGGCCAGTCGGCGGCGATGGCGAGCCGGGTCTGGCGGGCGGTGCGGGTGATCCGGGCGGCGACGTGCAACAGGCGGTAGCGCAGCTTCTTGGGTTCAGCTCGGGCGAGGTCACCGTCCAGGAGCAGGGTTTGGGTCCAGGCGAGTAGGTCGATGCCGGTCAGGGCGAGTTGCAGCCAGGCCTGGTTGATCGCGAAGTGTCGGGACGGGAAGCGGCCGAAGCCGGTGTCCTTGCCGGTGCGGATGCGGTCCTCGACGCGGGCGTGGGCGCGGTGCCGGGCCTCCAAGTGCTGGATGCCGCCGTTGCCGGCAGGGGTGTCAGTGGCGACGACCTGATGCCGCCAGCCTTCGACGGTGTCGAACAGCGACAGCTGAGCGCCGGGGTGCGGGCGTTCCCGGCGGACCAGGAACCGGGCCCCTTCGGGCCAACCGGCCGCCTCGAACAGGCCGGTGATCTCGCAGACCTCGGCGTTTTCACGCAGATCACCGCTGGTGTCGACGGCGGGGACCCAGCCGGTCGCGGCGCGGATCGCCTCCCGGACCGGCTCGGTGATCGCGGCGCCGACGGAGAACCGGATGTCCACGTGCTGCTCCCGCAGGGACCGGATGTGGGCGAGGAAGCCGTGACTACTGCCGGCCGAATCGCTGCGGAGCAGGATCGGGGTGCCGTGCCGATGCGCATCGGGGATCTGAGCGAGGGCCTGGTCGAGGACGGTGACATGGTCGGCGGTGGTGTTCGACCCGGCCCGACCCTCGCGCAGCAGCCCGGCAAGGGCTTCACCGGTGTTGTCCAGGAAGCAGAGCAACGGGTGATAGCCGAACGTCTTCTTCCAGGTGCGGGTAGCTGCCTCCTTCTCGGAGTGACAGATCACGATCGACGCGTCGATGTCCAGGACCAGGCCGTCGACCTGCCGGCCGGCCACGCTCACCTGCGGCAGGTCGCCGCGGACTTCGGCGTGCTGGGCCCAGGCGACCTCGCGGGCCCGGCCGCGCGGCACGTAGTTCGGCCAGCATCGGCTCGTCCAGCTGCGACAACAGCCGCCATGCCGTCGGGTCGGAGGCGACCCGCCCGAACAAGGTGGGCTGGTCACGCAGCACAGCCAGATCGGCGATGGCCTCGCCGCCGTCGGCGAGCATCACCGCCACATCCACGGCGATCCGGCCCGGGTCGTGCCCACCCTGCCGTTGCCGCAAACCGGCGAGAGCATCACTGAA
>NZ_JAEVHJ010000568.1:0-2292 GCF_016802855.1 Micromonospora sp. ATA51
GAGGTGTCTAGGCCGTCCTGAACGAAGACGATTCGGCCCGCGACTTTCTCGACCTGATCAAGGACCTGGCCGACCTGGCCCATGCCCCGCCGGGACAGGCGGTCGACCTTCCAGACGACCAGAGTGCCGACGGTGCCGGTCGTGAGGGCGGATATCGCGGCGTCGAATCCGGCGCGGTCTACGGCCTTGTAGCCGGACCGGCCCCGGTCGATGTGGACGGTGCGGACGTCTAGGCCGTTGCGCGCGCACCAGGCGCGACAGTCGGCCTCCTGGCGTTCAATCGCGGTCTTTCCCTCGCGGTCGAGGGATAGCCGTAGGTACAGGTCGGCGAGGTGTTCGTGGTGAGACATGCCGAGGACGCTAAGGCCCCGGGTGGGCGAGTTGCAAGCTTCTTCTAGGACTTCCAGAAGTTGTTCAGCCAGCCCCGACCGCGCAGCTCGGGTGACCGTACTCGTGCGCTCATGCCTTCAGTCTGCCGGACCGGACGGCCCGAACCGGCCGGCACCCCGAGCGGGCTCGATCACACCCCCGGACACGACGGCGGGGCCACGGATCACCGTGGCCCCGCTGTCGACGAGGACGCTACTTGCCGGCCGGCTTCAGGCAAAGCACCCGGTTGGTCCCCTCGCCCGGCAGCACCACGTGCGGCTGCGCCGGGTCGTCGCACTTGTCCTGGGCGTCGACCTTCGACACCACCGTGAAGGCGCCCTGCTCACCGCAGTTGGCGGCCACCGCGCCCCCACCGGACTGCTTCACGCAGGAGCCCACCGCCGGGTCGAAACCGGCCGGCTTGTTGTCGCCGCCGCCGACCTTGCCGAGCAGCGTGAGCAGGCCGAGCGGCACGGCCAGGATCAGCACCGCCGCGATCAGCACGACGGCCAGCACCCGCCCGTTGCGCACCTTCGGCGTCGGCGTCGGCGCTTCGGTCTTCGGCTCGGCGTCCGGCTTGAACGAGTCGAACCGGCCCTGCTCCGGCTCGCCGCCGAGGCCGTGCTGCCAGGCGGGCGGCGCCTGCTGGGGCGGCGGCGGGAAGGCCGGCGGGAACCCGCCCGGTCCCTGCTCGTGCATCGCCCCCGGTCCCTGGCCCGGCACCGCGACGGAGGCACGGCCACCGGCCGGTCCACCCGGACCCCCGAACGGGCCACCGGGCTGCGCCCCGAAGGGGTCCTGGTGTCCGCCCGGACCGCCGTACGGGTCGCCCTGGCCGGGACCGCCGTACGGGTCGCCGGGGCGTTCGCCACTGTGCGGGTGCACCCCGTTGGCCGGGCGGTGGTTGGCGGCCGGGTCCACGAAGGACGGCGCGCCGGGCGGGAACGGCGGCGGACCCGCGGGCGACGACGGCGGCGCGGACGGCGTGTCGGCGAAGCCGTGCGGCCCCGCCGGCCGGCCGTGGTCGTCGAAGCCGGACTGCTGGCCCTGGTCGTCGTAGCGGGGCTGCGGGCCGTGGTCGCCGAAGCCGGACCGCTGGCCGTGGTCGTCGAAACCGGGCTGCTGGTTCTGGTCGTCGAAACGCCGGCCCTGGTCCGGGTAGCCGTTCGGGTCGTCCTGCCCGGTGGCCTCCTCCGGCTCCGGCCGGCTCGGGCGGCCGTACACCCGGGGCTGCGGGGCCGGCGAGCCGGCGGCCGCAGGGCCTCGTCGGTCGGGGGCATCACCCGGCTGGCCATCGGCACCGACGCGCTGGCGGAGACGGCGCCGGCCTCCGGAGAGGTACGCGGCGCGGGCACCACCGGCCCGGCCGGCGACTGCGGCTCCTGGTGCGACGCCTCGGCCGGACCCCAGCCGGGCACGGCACCCGACTGCTCCGACCCGTACGCCTGCGGCCCGCCGTTCTCGGCCCCCGGGGCGAACTGCGCCGGCGGCGCGTAGTCGGTCGGCGGCGACGCGGCCAGGCTGGCGCCCGGCACCCGCTGCTCCTGCGGCGGCAGCGGTACGGCGTTGGCCGCGGAGATGCCCGGGCCCGGCGGCGGCTGGTAGGCGGGTGGCTCCTCGGCCCGGCCCGATTCCCAGCCGTTCGGCTGGGGCGCGGCGGTTCCGCCTCGGCGGACCGGCCCCACACCTCGCCGGCCGGCCACGGCTCGGCGTCCGGCACGGCCGGGCGGTCCCGCGGGTCCACTGCGGTGCGTCGTTCTGGTTGGCGACCCAGGCCGGCGGCCGTCCGGGGACGGCACCGAGGCGCTGGCCCGGGCCGCGACCTTCACCGCGTACGGCGAGGTCACCGACCTGCTGCTCGCGCTGCACCACAAGCGTACGGCGAGGTCACCGACCTGCTGCTCGCGCTGCACCACAAGATCC
>NZ_JAEVHJ010000569.1:0-2281 GCF_016802855.1 Micromonospora sp. ATA51
CCCCGGGTCGCCCGCCCATCCCCCGCCGGCAGCGCCACGGCGCCCTCGGCCGGGGCGTCGACGTGCTGCTCGGCGCGGCGTGGTCGCCGGCACCGCCAACCTGCTCAACCTGCTCGACCTGCGGCCCGGCCGGGCGCTGAAGTCCGGCATGCTGCTCGGCGTGCCGCTGGCCGGCGGCGCGCACGGCGGGATCGCCGTCGGCGCGGTCGGCGCCGCCGCCGGGCTGATCCGCGATGACCTGGACGAGCGGGTGATGCTCGGCGACAGCGGCGCCAACGCCCTCGGCGCCCTGCTCGGCGTCAGCCTGGCCGCCCGGACCGGACCGCTCGGCCGGGCCGGCGTCCTCGCCGTGCTCGCCGCGCTCACCGCCGCCAGCGAGAAGGTCAGCTTCACCCAGGTGATCCAGCGGACCCCGGGGCTGCGGGAGCTCGACGCGCTGGGCCGGCTCGACGACTGACGTGAAGAAACCGGCACCCCTCGCCGGCGCGGCCGGGTGGCCGGAGCGGCCGCCCTCATCGCCGTGCTCACCGTGGTCAGCCGGCTCGCCGGCTTAGGTCGTACCGCGGTGTTCACCTGGACCCTCGCCCCGACCGACCTCGGCGGCGCGTACGTCGTGGCGAACAACCTGCCCAACTTCATCTTCGAGATCGTGGCCGGCGGGGCGCTGGCCAGCCTGGTCGTACCGCTGCTCGCGGGTGCGGTGGAGGCCGGCGACCGGCGGGGCGTGGCCGCCACCACCGGCGCCCTGCTGACCTGGACGCTCAGCCTGCTGGTGCCGCTCGCGGTGCTGCTGGCACTGCTCGCCGACCCGCTGATCGGGCTGCTCGGCCCCGGTCTCAGCCCGGAGCAGCGACAGGCCGGCGCGCGGATGCTGCTGGTCTTCGCGCCGCAGTTGCCGTTGTACGGTGTCGGCATCGTGCTCACCGGGGTGCTCCAGGCGCACCGGCGGTTCGCCTGGCCGGTGCTCGCGCCGCTGCTGTCCAGCATCACCGTCATCGCGGTCTACCTGGGCTTCACCGCCGCCGAGGGGCGGCTGGCGACCGTCGGCGAGGTCGGCCGCGGCGGCGAGTTGCTGCTCTCCGGCGGCACCACGCTCGGCGTGGTGGTGCTCTCGCTGTCGCTGCTGATCCCGCTCCGCCGGCTGGGCCTGCGGCTGCGGCCGGGCTACGGCTTCCCCGCCGACGCCCGTGCCCGGGTGAGTGGGCTGGCGATCGCCGGGGTGGTGACCGTCACCGCCCAGCAGATCGCCCTGATGGTGAGCCTCAACCGGGTCACCTACGGCGGGGCGGCCAATCCGGGCGTCTACAACATCGCGCAGACCATCTACTTCCTGCCCTGGGCGGTGCTGGCCGTGCCGCTGGCCGTGGCCGCGTACCCCACCCTCGCGGCCGCCCGGGCGGCCGGTGACGAGCGGACCTACCGGGAGGCCCTCGCCCCGGCGGTCCGCGGCGTGGTGTTGTTCAGCCTGCTGGGCGCCGCCGCGCTGGTGGGCACCGCGGTGCCCATCGGGCACTTCTTCTTCGACCCGCCGGTGGCCGGGACCGCGGCCGCGGCCATCGCCGGGTTCGCGCCCGGCCTGCTCGGCTACGGCCTGTTCGCCGTGCTCACCCGGGCCCTCTACGCCCGCGGCGAAACCCGGGCGGCGACCGTCGCCACGGCGGTGGGCTGGCTGACCGTGCCGGCCCTGGCGGTGCTCCTCGGGCACCTGCTGCCCCTCGCCGACCGGTCCTGGCGGTCACCCTGGCTACCTCCGGCGGCATGTTGGTCCTCGGTGGCCTGCTGATCGGGGCGGTGCTCCGCTCGGCCGGCCGCGACGCGCTGGCCGGGGTGGGCCGGGTCGGGGTCGCCGGTCTGCTCGCCGGCGGGGTCGCCGGGCTCGGCGGGGTCGCCACGTCCCGCTGGCTCGCCGGCCTGGGCGACGGGACCCCGACGACATCGGAGGCACTCGTTCAGGGCATGCTGTCCGGGGTTGTGGTCGGCGCCCTGTTCCTCGCCGTCGCCTGGCTGACGGACGAACGGGACGTACGGCCGCTGTTCACCGCCGTGCTGCGCCGGCTGGGCCGAGGACGCCCGCCCACCGCGGCCGGCGCGCAGGAGGACCAGATCCCCCCGGAACGGGGTGACGGGAAGGAGACGGTGTCCCGGTGAGCGCGAGGAGTGAGCCGGGTCTGCGAGCCCCGCAGTCGCGAACGGAAGACGGTGTCCCGGTGAGCGCGAGGAGTGAGCCGGGTCTGCGAGCCCCGCAGTCGCGAACGGAAGAGGATGCCGTGAGCGCGAGAGT
>NZ_JAEVHJ010000570.1:0-2272 GCF_016802855.1 Micromonospora sp. ATA51
CACCGTTACGGCGCGCCCACTCAGCAAGCTTCACAGAACGATACTAACACTCATATATTCGTATGTTTGATCACGGGAGAGTGAGCAGTTGTCAGCCCCCTCGCCGCACCCCCACCCCGGCGATCTTGCAGTTGGGTCCGCGATTCACCCCGGTCCGTGGCTTTCGCTCGGGCGCCGGCCCGCTGTCGGTCAGGACGGGAAGCGGCGGGCCAGGTCGCGACGCCGGGGTGTACGCGATGGCCAGCCCCGCCCTCGACCACGCCGACGAGCGGATCGACGTCGTCGGCGTGCCCGGGGTGACCGCCGCGCTCGCCGCGTCCGCGCTGCTCGGTGCGCCGCTCGGCCACGACCACGCCTACCTGAGCCTGTCCGACCTGCACACCCCGTGGGAGGTCATCGCGCGCCGGGTCGCCGCCGCCGCCGAGGGGGACTTCGTGGCGCTGCTCTACAACCCGCGCAGCCGGGCCCGGGACTGGCAGCTCGGCGCGGCCCTGCGGACCTTCGCCGCGCACCGCCCGCCGCACACCCCCGTCGGCGTGGTGCGCAACGCCAGCCGGCCCGGCGAGCGGGTGCACCTGGCCACCCTGGCCACCCTCGACCCGGCGCTGGTCGACATGTACAGCGTGGTCGTCGTCGGCAGCTCGCAGACCCGGATCGTGGCCGGCCGGATGGTCACGCCCCGCGGCTACCGGTGGCACCCGTGACCGCCGGCCCGCCGCCGGCCCCGCCCGCGCCCGTCGGCGCCGGGCGGACCGCGCCGGTGACCGTCGACGCCTGCCAGGGCTGCGGCGCCTGCCTGCTGACCTGCCCCGAGCACGCCCTGCGCCCGGTCCCCGGCGGCCTGACCGTCCGCGCCGACCGGTGCACCGGCTGCCTGGAATGCCTGGAGATCTGCCCCGTGGACGCCATCCGCGTCAACCCCGAGAACCGAGGAGAACGATGACCGCCACCCAGACCACCGTCGCCCCGCCCACCGGCCGGTGGAGCCGAGCCGAGCGGGTGCGCCTCGGCGGCATCGTCTGCGCCGTCGCCATGCTGCACGTCGTCGGCGTCAGCCTGTACCTGTACTGGAACCACCAGCCGGTGGCGGCCGGCGGGCTGGCCGGCGCCGGCACCCTGGCGTACCTGCTGGGGGTGCGGCACGCCTTCGACGCCGATCACATCGCGGCGATCGACGACACCACCCGGCTGATGCTCCTGCGCGGCCGGCGGCCGGTCGGCGTCGGCTTCTTCTTCGCCCTCGGGCACAGCGCCGTGGTGCTGCTGCTCGCCCTGGTGATCGGCCTCGCCTCGGCGCACTTCACCGGCACCGGGCTGACCCGGATCCGCGAGGTCGGCGCGACGATCGCCGTGATCGCCGCCACGCTGTTCCTGGCGCTGGTCGCCGTGCTCAACGCCGTGGTGCTGACCGGGCTGGCCCGGCTCTGGCGGCGGCTGCGCGGCGGGGCGCTGGACGAGTCCGAGCTGGACCTGCTGCTGCTCAACCGGGGGCTGCTGCACCGGGTGCTCGGCGCCCGCGCCCGGACGCTGGTCCGCTCCTCGTGGCACATGGCCCCGGTCGGGTTCCTCTTCGGCCTCGGCCTGGAAACGGCCAGCGAGGTGACCCTGCTGGCGCTCTCCGCCAGCACCGCGGCGGCCGGTGGCCTGCCGGTGCTGGCCCTGCTCACCCTGCCGCTCCTCTTCGCCGCCGGAATGTCCGCCATGGACACCGCGGACAGCCTGCTGATGAGCCGCGCCTACTCGTGGGCGTACCGGCAGCCGGCCCGGCGGCTCTGGTACAACCTGGCCACCACCGGGATGACCGTGCTGGTCGGCGGCTTGGTCGCCACCGTCTACCTGGCCGCGCTGCTCACCGACCGCTTCGGCGTCACCGCGCTCGCCGGGTACGCCTCGATCGCCGACCACTTCGAGCAGCTCGGCTACGCGGTGGTGGCGCTGTTCGCGCTGGCCTGGGGCGGCGCGATCGTGGTGTGGCGGCTGCGCGGCTTCGACCGCCGGTACGGGCAGGCGGGCCGATGACTCGTGTCGTGCACCCCATCGAGCAGGAGTCCTACCGCATCCTGCGGTCCCGGGTCGACCTGACCCACCTGCCGCCGCTGACCCGGGCGGTCACCGAGCGGGTGGTGCACGCCAGCGCCGACCTCGACTACGTCACGGGCCTGGTCTGCGACGAGAGTTGGCTGATTTCACTCCAAAGGGCGTGCTCAGTTCACCCCGGAGCCCGAGCTCCTTCGCCGGTTTCGTCTGACGGGGGACGCCGCAGGCTCAGCCT
>NZ_JAEVHJ010000571.1:0-2270 GCF_016802855.1 Micromonospora sp. ATA51
GGCCGTCATGGCATGCTCGACGGCGTGACCATACGCGCCGCCAGCACCGTCCTCGTCGCCGCCAGCACGAGGTGGCGGCGCTGCGCGACGCGCTCGTCCGGGCCCGCGCCGGCGAGCCCACCACCGTCCTGGTCGGCGGTGAGGCCGGTGTCGGCAAGACCCGGCTGTTGGAGGAGTTCGGCGCCTCGCCACCGCCGCCGGGGCGCGCGTCCTGGTCGGCAGTGCCTGGAGCTGGGCGAGGCCGGGCTGCCCTTCGCGCCGTTCGCCGCGGCGCTGCGGGAGGTGTTGCGCCGCGACGGCCGGGACGTCTTCTCCGGGTACGAGCCGGAGTTCGCCCGCCTGCTGCCGGAGCTGGCCCGGGTGCCGGCCGGGGTCGCCGCACCGACCGGCCTGCCCGTCTCGGACACCCCGCGCGGCTACCTTTTCGATCTGGTGGGCGACCTCTTCCAGCGGCTCGCCGCCGGGCAGCCCCTGGTCCTGGTGATCGAGGACCTGCACTGGGCCGACCGGTCCACCCGGGACCTGATCGGCTTCCTGGTCCGGGCGGCCCGGACCGCCCGGCTGCTGCTGGTCTGCACCTACCGCACCGACGAGCTGCACCGCGGGCACCCGCTGCGGCCCTTCCTCGCCGAGCTGGACCGCGCCCGCGGCGTCGACCGCGTCGAGCTGGGCCGGCTGGACCGGGACGGCACCGGCGCGATCCTGGCCGACCTGCTGGGCGCCGAGCCCGCTCCCCGGGCCGTCGACGACGTGCACGACCGGACCCAGGGCAACCCCTTCTTCATCGAGGAACTGGCCGCCGCGGGCGACCCGGTGGGCTGTGCCGCGCTGCCGGAGACCCTGCGTGACCTGCTGCTCGCCCGGGTGGACCGGCTGCCGGATCCGGCCCAGCGGGTGCTGCGGATCGCCGCCGCCGGCGGCACCCGCTTCGCCCACCAGCTCCTCGCCGAGGTCGCCGGCCTGCCCGAGTCGGACCTGGAGGACGCGCTGCGCGCCGCGGTGGCCGCCCAGCTCGTGGTGGCCGACCCCGACGGCGACTACGAGTTCCGCCACGCGCTGGTCCGCGAGGCCGTCCACGACGAGCTGCTCCCCGGCGAGCACGCCCGGCTGCACGCCCGCTACGCCGCGGCGATCGAGGCGCAGCCGCACCTGGTGGCCGCCGGTCGCGCCCCGGCCGAGATCGCCCACCACTGGTACGCCGCGCACGACCACCCCCGCGCCCTGGTCGCCGCCCGCGCCGCGGCCTGCGCCGCCGCCGACCGGTACGCGTACGCGGAGCAGAGCCGGCTGCTGGAACGGGTGCTGGAACTGTGGGAACTGGTGCCCGACGCCGCCGACCGGCTCGGCATGGACCACCTGCGGGTGCTGGAGGAGACCCTGGCGGCGGCCAGCACCGCCGGTGACTACAACCGCGCGGCCACCCTCACCCGCGCCGCGCTGGCCGAGGTGGACACCGCCGCCGAGCCGCTGCGTGCCGCCCGCCTGCTCCACCAGCGGGGACGGCTGCTGGCGCTGCTCGGCAAGAGCGACGGCACCGTCGAGCTGCGCGAGGCGTACCGGCTGGCGGCCGAGGTGCCGGACGGCCCGGAGCGGGTCGGACTGCTCGCCGACATCGCCGCCCACCTGGTGAAGATCGATCCGGTGCAGGCCGCCTCGGTGGCCGCGGAGGCGATGACCGCGGCCGAGCAGATCGGCGTGGACGTCGCGCTGCTGCCCACCCGGATCGCCCTGCTCTGTCGCACCGACAAGGCCCCCGACCTGGGACTGGCCGAGCTGCGCCGGGCGGAGGCCGTGGCCCGGGCCACCGGCAACGCCCCCGCCCTGGTCAGCGCCCTGGTGCACCTCTCGGACGTGCTGTTCGAGCTGGGCTGCTACGCCGAGTCGGAGCAGGCCGCCGCCGCCGGGGTGAGCGAGGCGCGCCGGGTCGGGATCAGCCGCTCCACCGGGGCGTACCTGCTGTCGAACCGGGCGGAGGCGCTGATCGCCCTGGGCCGCTGGGATGAGGCCGACGCGGCCTGCGCCGAGGCGGCCCGGATCGACCCGCCCGGCGTGTCCGGCCTGCACTGGCTCCAGCTCCGCGCCGGGCTGCGGCTGGCCCGGGCGCACCCGGCCGCGGACGAGCTGGTCGGCCGCGCGCTGGCCTTCCTCGCCCGGCCGTACCTCTGGCCGAACCACCGGCTGCCGCTGCACGAGCTGCGCGTCGAGGCGGCGCTCGCCGCGGACGACAAGCTCGCGGCGGTACGGGCGGCCCGCACCGCCCTGGCCGACGA
>NZ_JAEVHJ010000572.1:0-2264 GCF_016802855.1 Micromonospora sp. ATA51
AAACCGGGCGCAATCTGGCTCGGCGACCTGCCCGACGCGCTGGACCGCGCGGTGGCCGGCACCGACCTGGGGATGGGCCGGCGGCCGGCCTGGTGGCGGGGTCGTCGGGGGCCTCCAGTGGCTGGTCACCGTCGCCGCGCTGGCCGGGCTGGGGTGGCTCGCGCTCGGCTACGCCCTGCGGGCGCTCGGACTGCCGTCCCTGGAGTACCCGAGGGTCGGCGAGGCCCCGTTGCCGACGGTGCTGCTCCTGGGCGGCCTGCTCGCCGGGCTGCTGGTGGCGGCGCTGACCAGACCGGTGGTGCGGTGGGCGGCGCGGCGGGCCCGCCAGCGGGCGGAGCAGCGGCTCACCAGCTCGGTGGCGACGGTCGGCGAGGAGTACGTGCTGGTCCCGGTGCGGTCCGTGCTGACCCGGTACGCGCAGGCCCGCGAGGCGCTCAGGGACGCGGCCGGCCGCTGAGCCGCCCTCGACGACGACCGGACAGGGTCCCGGCGAGGCGCGGGGCGCTGGCGGGTGTCCCCGCCGGGCCGGCGGCGTAGGGTCGGTGCATGGCCACGCCACAGACCCCCTACGAGGCGGTGCTGCACGCCGCCCGCGACGTGACGAGGCTCGACTGCGCCCTCGACGCGGAGATGCTCGGCGCCGCACTGCTCGGCAGCGTGTACGCCATCGCGGAGACCGACCGGGAGAACGCCGTCCGGGAGTTCGTGACCGGCTTCCTCGCCGCCACCTCCCGCCGCCGCAGCGCCGCCGCCACCACCATCCGCGCCGTCTTCGCCGCCCTGGTGCCGGACGCCGACGGCGCCGGCCGGGTCCGTCCGGGCGCGCAGGCGCCGGCCTGGACCGGCCAGCTCGGGCGGGTCCACCTCACCGGCGTCTGGTCCTACGGCGACGTGTACGGCGACCAGACCTCGTACCTCGCCACGTTCGCCTACGACGAGGTCGACGGTGGCCCGGAGCACGCCCTGGTGGCCCTCGTCGACCACAACATCGGCATCACCAAGGACGTCTTCGTCGGCGGCCCGGCCGAGCGGATCCTCGAACAGGTCCGGCAGATGTGCACCGAGGACGAGCTGACCTGGTTCCGCACCGAGGAGCCAGCCCGGATGCGCGGGGAGGTGGCCCGTCACCTGGCGGTCACCGACGACCTGGGCGAGCTGCCGGCGGCCGGCTCCCTGGCCACCGACCGGGCCCTGGTCGGCGCGCGGCTGGCCGTGCTGCCCGCACCGCCCCGGGCGAACGTCGACCGGACCGTGCCGCCGCTCACCGACCAGGAACGGACCCGGCTGGTCCGGGGCTTCCTCGGGTCGCCCGAGGCCGCCCGGTTCGGCCTCGACGCGGTGGCGGATGCCGAACTGGCCTCGCTGCACTTCTGTCTGGGTCTGCTCCTCGACCACGCGCAGAGCTTCCCGGACGCCGACCCGATGCGGTGGAGCCCGACGGTGGCCGAGCTGTTCCTCCTCGACTGGGTGCACCGGCGGGCCGTGCTGGACATGGACGACGCCGCCATGCTGCCGCGGGTGCTCCGCGGCTGGGCGGCGTACGCGGCCCGGCAGCGGGGGCTGGTGGAGGCGGCGGCCCGCCGGACGGACGAGGCGATCGAGGAGATGGTTCCCGAGTTCGCCCGGCTCTACAGCACCGGGGAGCGGCGCAGCCCCGCCACCGCCGCGGTCGCCCAGTTGATGGCCGACGGCGTCGACCCGGACGACCCGGCCGCCCTGGACGCCTGGATCGAGGCCAACCGCCACCGCCTCACCGACGACCCCGCCTGACGCACCGCTACCCGGTCGTCCAGATCGGGACCGACGACGCAGAGCGGCGGTACGTCACCGCGGCTCGGCCGCCAACCCGGCCGCCAGCCCGGCCGTCGACGGCACCGGCGAGCAGCGGGGCGACGGGACCGGTACGGCCGGGGCGTCGACCGACGGTCGGGCGAACGGCGGCGCCGGCCGAGCCGGGACCCGGGTGGGCCGGGCAGGCGGACCACGTCGGAGTCCGCCGGGTCAGACGGCGATCCGGACGGCGACGCCGGCGGATCGGACGGCAACGGGGACGGCGAGGCGGACGGATCGGACGGCGAGGGACTGCCACCGGGGTCCGGGGTGCCGCTGTCGGTCGGCTCGGTGGGCGACAGCGTGAGGATGACCGTGGGCAGCGGCCCCGGGTCCGGGCTTGACGAGACGGTCGGCGTCGCACTGGGTGACGGACTCGGCGACCCGCTCGGCGTCGGGGACGGTCCGCCGCGGCGGCGGGGTGGGGGTCGGGC
>NZ_JAEVHJ010000573.1:0-2252 GCF_016802855.1 Micromonospora sp. ATA51
GGTCGCCCCGGGAACGCGCCCGCGGTGGCGCGGGCGGCCGCGGTCGTACCGCAGGGGGAGCCGGTCGGTCCGCGACCGCAACCGGCGGACCAGGCCGGACCGGCGCTGCGGCGGGCCGGTTCGGAGCCGGCGGAGGACGACCCGACGCCGGCCGGTGGCCTGCGCGGCGCCCGGTCCGAGCTGCGCCGGCAGATGCGCGAGCGGCGTCGCCTGCGGATGGGCATCCTCGCGCTGGTCAGCCTGCTGCTGCTCGGCGCGGTGCCGCTCTACTTCGGCCTCCGCACGCTCAGCCGGGACCCGGTCTTCGACTCCCTCGACGCGCTCGACGTGCCGAGCTGGGCGACCGTGAAGACCGTCGACAACGTCAGCGGCAGCCGCTGGTGCCTGCAGGACTGCCGGCTGCGGGAGCGGACCGTGGAGTCCGAGCGGGCGCCGAAGGAGACGGCCCAGGCCTACGAGGCGGCGCTGGCCCGGGACGGCTGGCGGCGGTGGAAGGTGACCCGCTGCCCGGAGCAGCCGGCCAAGGGCAGCTACACCTGCTGGCGCCGGGACGAACTCACCCTCGACCTCTGGGTACGCGAGCCCACCTGCGCCCTGCCGCCGGTCAACGGTCAACCGGCGCCGTCTTCGACGCCCTCGCCCGCAGCGGGGAAGTGTGCCGGCTCGTTGGTGTCGGTGAAGGTGCGCAACGCGATCGACGACGAGCGGACCCGACCACAACCCAGCACTGACCCGTCACTCACCGGTGAGGATCCGTTCCCCACCCTCACCGACGATCCACTGGGCGAACTCACACCCTCACCGTCCTGAGCCGGTTTCCATCACGGACGGTAGGGTCTGGGGCTGGCGGGCCCGCGGGCGCCCGTCGACCGGTGGTGGGTCGACGTGGGGCGAGTGGGCGGGACGGTCGCGCGTTCCGGGAGTCGGATCCCGGAACGCCTGCTTGAGGAGGACATGCGCGTGGATGGTGGACAGATCGCTGCGCTGATCGCGGCCGGCGCGTTCCTGATGCTGGTGCTCGTGCTGGCGGTGCCGATCCTGCGGCTGCGGCACACCGTGGACGCGACGACCCGCATGATCAACGACCTGAACGAGCGCACCACGCCGCTGCTCGGCGACGTCAACACCACCGTGAAGAACGTCAACGTCGCCCTGGAGCAGGTGCAGACCTCCCTCGACGGGGTCAACCTCCAGCTCGCCAAGGTGGACACCATGACCACCCACGCGCAGAACGTCACCGCCAACGTGGCGAACCTGGCCACCGTGGTGTCCGCCGCCGCCGCGAACCCGCTGGTGAAGGTGGCCGCGTTCGGCTACGGCGTGCGCCGGGCGGCCTCGGCGCGCCGGCACGCGGAGACCGAGCGCGAGGTACGCGACACCATCAAGCAGCAGCGCCGGGCCGCCAAGCGCGGCAACCGCTGACCAGGAGGATGAGAGCATGAGGCGGTTGTTCTGGCTGGGCGTCGGGCTGGCCGTGGGCGTGCTGGTGGTGCGCAAGGCGACCCGCACCGCGCAGGCGTACACGCCGGCCGGCATCGCCAGCGGCCTGTCGGAATCCGCTGGCGGCCTCGTCGAGTCGGTGCGTAGCTTCGTGGAGGACGTCCGGGTCGGGATGGCCGAGCGCGAGCAGGAGATCCACGAGGCGTTCGCCCGCGGCGAGACGTTCGACGATCAGTTCGCCGAGCTGCGGGAGGACCCGCGCATCGGCGACCGAGAGATTTTCCCGGAGGAGCACCAGCGATGAAGACGGCGGAGATCAAGCGGCGGTACCTCGCCCACTTCGAGGCGAACGGCCACGTCGTGGTGCCGTCCGCTCCGCTGCCCGCCATCAGCGACCCGAACCTGCTGTTCGTCAACGCCGGCATGGTGCAGTTCGTCCCCTACTTCCTGGGTCAGCAGAGCCCGCCGTACCCCCGCGCGGTCAGCGTCCAGAAGTGCATCCGGACGCCGGACATCGACGAGGTCGGCAAGACCAGCCGGCACGGCACGTTCTTCCAGATGAACGGCAACTTCTCCTTCGGCGACTACTTCAAGGACGGGGCCATCCCGCTCGCCTGGGACCTGGTCACCAAGCCGCTGGACCAGGGCGGGTTCGGGCTGGACCCGGAGCGGGTCTGGCCGACGGTCTACCTGGACGACGACGAGGCGTACCAGATCTGGCGGTCCGTCGGGGTGCCCGCCGAGCGGATCGTCCGCCGCGGCAGGGCGGACAACTTCTGGTCGATGGGCATCCCCGGCCCCTGCGGCCCGTG
>NZ_JAEVHJ010000574.1:0-2234 GCF_016802855.1 Micromonospora sp. ATA51
CGCCGGCCAGCCGCCAGTGGTGCGCCAGCCGGGCCTGGTGCAGCTCCGCCGTGGCCGAGGTCAGCGCCTCGGCCAGCCGCCAGTGGTGCGCCAGCCGGGCCTGGTGCAGCTCCGCCGTGGCCGAGGTCAGCGCCTCGGCGTACCGCCGGTGCAGGGCGGACCGCTCGGCGGGCAGCAGCTCGTGCGCCAGCACCTCGGCGACCAGCCGGTGCCGCAGCCGGTAGCCCTCGTCGGCGCCGACCAGCAGCCGGTGCGCCACGGCGGCCCGGACCGCCTCGATCAGCTCCTCCTCGGGCAGCCGGACGACCTGGGCCAGCAGCCAGTGCTCGACCGGCTCGACCCCGGCGGCCACCGCGTGGACCACCGCGTGGGCGTGCTGCGGCAGGGCGTCGACCCGGGCCAGGAAGATCTCCCGGAGGGTGTCGGAGAGCCCGTCGCGGCCGTCGCGCAGGGCCCGGGCGAGTTCCTCGGCCACGAAGGGGTTGCCGCCGCTGCGCTGCCAGACCAGCTCGGTCGCGTCGGGGGCCAGCGGCCGGCCGACGACGGCCGCGGCCAGCCGGTCGGTGTCCGCCCGGTCCAGCGGCGCCAGGTCGACCACCCGGACCGACCGCAGCCGGCGCAGCTCGGTGAGGACACGGCGCAGCGGGTGGGCGCCCTGCAGCGCCTCCGCCCGGATCGCGGCGAGCACCGACAGTTGCAGGTCACCGAGGCCGGCGAGCAGGTAGAGCAGCAGCTGGCGGGTGCTCCGGTCGACCCACTGCAGGTCGTCAAGCACGATCACCAGCGGGCGGCCGCCGGCGACCAGGTGCAGGCCGCGGGAGACCCGCTCCAGCAGCGCGCCGGCGCCGTCCGGCCCCGGGGTCTCGTCGTCGAACATCTGCAGCAGGCCGCGCACCGCCGAGGAGGTGCGGGCCTGGGCGGCGGTCAGCTCGGCGTCGAACCGGCGCAGGGCCTGCCGCAGCGGGTGCAGCGGGGAGGCGTCGCCGATGTCCAGGCAGGTGCCGGTCAGCACCAGCGCGCCCGCGTCCCGGAGCCGGGCGCTGACCTCGGCGAGCAGGCGGGTCTTGCCGACCCCGCTCTCGCCGGTGAGGAAGACCGCCGCGGTGTGCCCCTGGGCGACGTCGTCGAGCAGCGCCGACCGCAGCGCCGCGAGCTGGTCGGCACGGCCGACGAGCGGTGCCGTGTCCACATCGCTGGCCATGGCTCGCAGCCTAATCACAGACTCCCGGACCGTTCTACGGGCTCAGTGCCGTTGTGGTACTCCTCGCGTCGACATTGCGACTAAAGGTTGCGGGTGGCCGACATACGTCGTTCTGCCGATCCCCCGAGAACCCGGTGGTGGAACTCTCCGGAGGTCATCAGGCACCGGAGCGGGGGAAGGGTGGAGGCGATGCCAATGTCGACGACGGTGGGAAGTCGGGATCTCGTCAGCTCGGCCCGCTGGCCGGTGCCGGAGGAGAGGCGCACGGTCAGCGTGCTCTTCGCCGACATCGTCGGCTCGACCGGCCTGACCGAACGGCTCGACCCGGAGGACGTGCGGGCCCTGCAGCGGGTGTACTTCGACACCGTGGCCGGGGTGCTGCGCCGGTGGAACGGCGTGGTGGAGAAGTACATCGGCGACGCGGTGATGGCGCTCTTCGGCGCGCACGCCTCCGACGGCTTCGACGCGTACCGGGCGGTGCGGGCCGGGCTGGAGATCCAACACGCCGTCGACCGGCGGACGCCGGCCGGCGTCCGGCTGCGGGTCCGGGTCGGGGTGGCCACCGGCGAGGTGCTGGTGGATCTCGGCGCCACCCGCGACGGCGGGCACGGCACGGCCAGCGGCGCGGTGATCACCACCGCGGCCCGCCTGCAGGAGTACGCCCCGCCGGGGGCGGTTGTGGTCTGCGCCGCCACCCGGCGGGCCACCGCCGGGCTGCTGGAGCAGCGGCCGCTGGCGTCCATGACGGTCGCCGGCAAGGCGCTGCCGCTGGACGTCTGGCGGGTGACCGGGACGAGCCGAACCCGTCCCGCCCCGCACCGCGGCCCACTGGTCGGCCGGCGCCGGGAGCTGGCCACCGCGGGCGACGAGATCACCCGGGCGGTCCGGGACCGCCGGCCCCGCTGGATCTCGCTGGCCGGCCCGGCCGGCAGCGGGCGCAGCCGCCTGCTGCACGAGCTGGCCCGGGCGGTGTCGACGGTGGACGGAACGCCGGTGCGCTGGTGCGTCGCGCACTGCCGCCGTACGCCCAGGG
>NZ_JAEVHJ010000575.1:0-2224 GCF_016802855.1 Micromonospora sp. ATA51
GGTCTCCGCACCCCCCGGTGGTGCCGGCGCCCGCGTTGCCGAGTTGGCCACCGCCGACCAATCCCACCGCGGCGTCCGGGCGCGCCGGCGCCCACCCGTACCCGACCAGCGCGCCACCGGCCGCGGACCGCCCCGTCGGCACGCTGCCCGGCGGGCGGCCCGGCCCCCTCCCCCACCAGAACGGCCCGGGCCTGGCGGGCACCGCCTACGGCGGCACGACCTACGGCGGCACCGAGGGGCCGGGCTTCGCCACCGTGGCGCTCCCGCAGGGCAACCCGCTGGAGAACTCCGGCTCGCTGACCGGGCACATCCTGGCCCAGGGCTGGGCCGAGGACGCCCCGACGACCCGGTCCAGCAACACGAAGGTGGTGATCGTGCTGGCCGCGTCGCTGGGTCTGCTGATCGCGATCAGCCTGCTGGTGGTGTTCCTAGCCAACGACGCGCTGAGCGGGATGACCGGCCGATGATCAGCGGGTGACGGCTCTGGGAAGCATGGTGAGCCCGCCCACTACGGCCTCGCGGTGCGGTGGCGGCTTCGCCGCGCCGCCGTACACTTGGGTGGATCACTGACCCGGCGCGCCTGTCACGCGCCCATGGGCGATCTTGCGGGCGATTCGGCGGCATTCAGCCGCAGCGGGCCATCGCGAAGATGCGCCCCGCTCGAAAGGCATTTCTTGACCACCTTCGCTGACCCCGGCACGTCCCCGTCCGCCCACGACACCCCGGCGCAGGAGAACCCCGCCGCCGTCGACGCCCCCGACTTCGCCGCGCTGGGACTGCCCCGGCAGCTGGTCGCCGCGCTGGCCCGCCAGGGCATCACCACCCCGTTCGAGATCCAGCGGGCCACCCTGCCGGACGCCCTCGCCGGCCACGACGTGCTCGGCCGGGGCCAGACCGGCTCCGGCAAGACCCTCGCCTTCGGCCTGCCGCTGATCGCCCGGCTCGCGGAGCGCAACCGGGCCCGCCCGCTGCACCCCCGGGCCCTGGTCCTGGTGCCCACCCGGGAACTGGCCATGCAGGTCAACGACGCGCTGATGCCGCTCGGCAAGGCCGTCGGCATCTTCGTCAAGACCGCCGTCGGCGGCGTGCCGTACGACCGGCAGATCGACGCGCTCCGCCGGGGTGTGGAGATCATCGTCGCCACCCCGGGCCGGCTCGGCGACCTGGTCGCCCGCGGCGTCTGCAACCTGGACGACATCGAGATCACCGTGCTCGACGAGGCCGACCAGATGGCCGACATGGGCTTCCTGCCGGAGGTCACCGAGCTGCTGGCGAAGACCCCGGCGGACGGGCAGCGGCTGCTCTTCTCCGCCACCCTGGACGGCGACGTCGACTCGCTGGTCAAGCGGTTCATGACCGACCCGGTCACCCACTCGACCGCCCCGTCGACCGCGTCGGTGTCCACCATGGACCACCACCTGCTGCTGATCCCGCCGCACGACAAGTTCGCGGTGGCCGCCTCGATCGCGGCCCGCTCCGGCCGGACGATGCTCTTCGCGCGTACCCAGCTCGGCGTCGACCGGCTGGTCGAGCAGCTCGCCGCGGTGGGCGTACGCGCCGGTGGGCTGCACGGCGGCAAGACCCAGCGGATGCGGACCAAGACCCTGGCCGAGTTCCGTGAGGGCCGGATGAACGTGCTGGTCGCCACCGACGTGGCGGCCCGCGGCATCCACGTCGATGGGGTCACGCTGGTGCTGCACGTCGACCCGCCGAAGGACCCGAAGGACTACCTGCACCGGGCGGGACGTACCGCCCGGGCCGGCGAGTCGGGCGCGGTGGCCACCCTGGTGCTGCCGAAGCAGCGCCGGACCACCCTGGCCATGCTGGAGAAGGCCGGCGTCGCTCCGGCGGAGACCCGGGTCCGGGTCGGCGACCGCCCTCGCCGAGCTGATCGGCGCGCGTGAGCCCAGCGGGGTGCCGGTCCGCGAGGAGCCGCAGGAGCACCGCCGCTACGGCGACCGCCCGTCCGGCCCGCGCCGCTTCGGCGACCGGGACGGCCGGCGGTTCGGCGACCGCGGCTCCTTCGACCGGGACGGCCGCGGCGAGCGCCGGTTCGGCGACCGGGGCGAGCAGCGCTTCAGCCGCCCCTCCGGCGAGCGACGCTTCGAGGACCGGCCGACCGGCGAGCGACGCTTCGAGGACCGGCCGACCGGCGAGCGGCGCTTCGGTGACCGGCCGTCCGGCGAGCGACGCTTCGGTGACCGGCCGTCCGGCGAGCGACGCT
>NZ_JAEVHJ010000576.1:0-2202 GCF_016802855.1 Micromonospora sp. ATA51
CGGCCTGCCCCGGCCGCCCGGTGGCGGGCGCGGCGGGCGCGGCGCGGCGCCGTCCGGGGGCCCCTCCACGGTGCGGCCTTCCTCCCGTCCGGCGGCGGGTGCCGCGTCCCCGTCCGTCCGGTGGGCCGTCCGGTACTGGTCACCGGATTGGGCGACATGACTGTCAGGCATATTTATGCCTGACAGTCATGACGCTGTCCGGGCAGGTGACGCTGAGGCGGCGACACGCCGGTCGGGCGCCCGGTCGCGGCGGAACCGGCCGGCGAGGCGGTCATGGCAGGAAGTCGAGCAGGGCGGCGTTGACCGGCCCGGGGCGTTCCAGCGGCAGCAGGTGGCCGGCGTCCGGGACGTCGGGCAGGCGTACGCCGTGGGGTGCCTCGGCGGCGATGCGGTCGGCGAGCCGGCTGATGTCCGGCACGTCCGCCGCGCCGGCCCCGACCAGCACCGGCATCCGCAGCTCGCCCAGCCGGTCGATCGCCGGCGGGTCGAGTTCACCGACCTCGACGGCGCTCAACGCCAGTTCGGCGGCGAGCGCCCGCTGGTCCATCTCCTGGGCGAACCGGATCAGCTCCGGGTCCACGTCCTCGGGCCGGCGGGCCGGGCCGACCACCCAGAACCGCACCTCGCCGGCGGCGGCCGCGGCGAAGTCCGCCGGGTCCACCTCGCCGACCAGGGTCTCCCAGAGCTGCTCGGTCTCCTCCGACCATTCGCTGCCGGACACGGGGGCGCCGAAGAGGGCCAGCGCCGAGACCCGCTCCGGATGGGCCAGGGCGGTGTCCACGGCGACCTTGCCGCCGAACGAGCACCCGACCAGGGCGGCCCGGTCGAGGCCGAGCGCGTCCAGCGCGCCGACCACGTCCTCGTGGTGGGCGAAGGGGGCCGGCGGCAGCTCGGAGTCGCCGTAGCCGCGCAGGTCGAGGGCGACGACCCGGTGCCGGGCGGCGAGCGCGGGGATCTGCTCCCGCCACATCCTCCGGTCGGCGATGCCGGCGTGCAGCAGCAGCACGGGCGTCCCCGTCCCGGCCTCGTCGTACGCGAGCAGGGCGCCGTTGACTTCGATCTTGGTCACCCCAGGACGGTACGTACCGGACACCGGGCGCGCAACAGTCGATCTGAGACCTTGCTAACTCCGGTTAGCGCTTTGCTTGCAGTTGCTAGCATCCCGGGTTAGCGTCGAGTCATGGCCACCAGCAAGGACCTTCCCGACGTCGGCGGGTTCATTCGCGATCTGCGCCGCAACGCGAAGATCTCGCTGCGGCAGCTCGCCGAGCAGGCCGGCGTCAGCAACCCGTATCTCAGCCAGATCGAGCGCGGCCTGCGCAAGCCGAGCGCCGAGGTGCTGCAGCAACTGGCCAGCGCGCTGCGCGTCTCCACCCCGGCGATGTACCTGCGGGCCGGGCTGCTGGACGACAAGGAAGGCCAGGGGGTGCTCGCGGCCATCGCCGTCGACCCCGAGCTGACCATGGCGCAGAAGCAGTCGCTCACCCAGATCTACGAGACGTTCCGCCGGGAGAACGCGCGGATCGCGGAGGCCACCGCCGCCGCGAACACCGTCGCCGAGCCCGCGGCGCCGTCCGCCACCGGGCCCGCCGAGGCCCCGGAGGCGCCGGGCACCGTGACGCCGGCCGCCACCGGCCCCACGACGCCGGACGGTACCCCGACCGAGGCGGTCCTCGAGTCGGTCGCCGTCACCGAGGCGGGCCCCGCACCCGCCCCGACGACCAGCACCGCCCGTCAGAGGAAGACCGCGCCGAAGGCCGCCGGTGCGGCCGAGGAGGAGAAGTCATGACCCAGCCGAAGACCAACCGCATCCCCGCCCCGCTCTACGCCGCCGCCGGCGCCGGTGAGCTGGCCCTGCAGCAGCTGCGCAAGCTCCCGACCGTGGTCTCCGACCTCGGCACCAAGGTCGTCGCCGACCTCGGCGGCAAGGCCGTCGTCACCGGCTTCGAGCTGCGTCAGAAGGCCACCGAGACGCTGAAGACCGCGAACCTGACCGCGGCCGGGCTGCGGGAGAAGGCCGTCCCGACCGACCTCGACCTGGACAAGCTCCGTGAGGCCGCCACCCGGAACGCCGCCGCGGTGCTGTCCGCCGCCGAGGCCGCGCAGGAGCGCGCCCTGGTACGACGACCTGAACGACCGTTCCGCACTCGAACGGCACCTCGCCGTCAACCTGTTCGGCACATACGACGTGACCCAGGCCTT
>NZ_JAEVHJ010000577.1:0-2196 GCF_016802855.1 Micromonospora sp. ATA51
GGTGCTGCTGCACCTGCTCTCCCCCGCCGGCCGCCGGTCGCGGTCACCGCCTCGCTCCAGCTCACCGGGACGCCGTTCGGGTCGAGGTCGAAGCCGGTCCGGTAGGTGACGGTGCCGCCGTTGCGGCGGGCCACCACCAGGTCGGGACGGCGGGTGCCGGTCACGTCGGCCACCGCCACGCCGGCCCGTCCGCGCCGGCGGTCGCCGCCTCGTCCGGCACCGCCCGGGGTGCGGTCCAGCCGCCGACCACCCGGCCGCGCCGGTTGAGGCCACGCCCGGTGAGGTACCGGGCCACCGGCGTCCCGCCGAGCGTGCCGGTGGCGAACACCAACAGGTCGGGCACCTGGTCGCCGGTCATGTCGACCACCTCGACGCCCACCGCGCCGATCCGGTCCAGCTGCATCGGGGTGGGCAGCGAGTCGGTCCACCCGTCGTTGACCCGGCCGCTGTCGTCCAGCCGCCAGCCGATCCGGTAGTGGAGCCGGTTGTCGGTGCCGCCGGCCCGGCTCACCGCGTACGCGACGATCAGCTCGGGGCGGCCGTCACCGTCCAGGTCGGCCAGGGCCACGTCCAGCCCGGTGGCGTCCCCGCTGACCGGTTCGGGCAGCTCGTACGGTCCGCTCCAGCCGCCGGCCGCCGCGCTGTTCGCGTCCGCGTCCCGCCCGACCCAGTAGGCGATCCGGCAGGTGCCCGCCGTGGTCCCCGGCAGCAGGGCGGCGGTGACCAGGGTGGGGCGGCCGGTGGGGAGGACGGTGCCCAGGGTGGTGGCGGTGGCCCGGGCGACGACCGGGATCGCGGGCCCGTCCGCGGTCGGGGTCAGCGCGGCCTCCCGCACCGCCCCGTCGTCGCCGATGTGGTGCCCGACCTGCATCCGGGCCCGGCTGCCGGTGCCCTGGGTGACCGTGTGGGTGAAGACCAGCGAGGCGAGCAGCCCGACCTTCGGCGCGAACCGCACGTGCGCCGGCGCGGGCGCGTCGACCGGGCCTCCGCCGCGCGGGTCGAGGGGGGTGCCGTGGTCGATCCAGCCGATCGCCGGGTACGCCCAGCGGAACGAGGTGAGCCGCCCGTCGGCGGTGACGGCGAAGAGTTCCCCGTCGCGGGAGTCGCCGAGCAGTGGGCCGGGGCGGTGCTGGCCGAGCCCGCCGGCCGGGACGGCGGTGGTCACCGAGTCCCACGCCCAGTAGTAGCGCTCGTGCACGTCGTGGTACCACTGGAAGCGCCGCATCAGCCGGACGTCGGCGGGGTTGGTGGTGGACGCGGCGAGGGTGACGATCGCCAGCTCCTCCTCGTTGCCCAGCGGCGCGGCGTCCTGCGCCAGCGAGACCACCCGTCGGCCGTCCGGCGCGGGTCGTGCAGGTACGTCGAGCCGTCGCCGAACAGCGACACCAGCCGCCCGTCGGGCGTGACGTACGAGATGCCGACCCGGCCCGCCGGATCCTGGTACGGGTGCTGGGCGGCGGGGGAACCCCAGACCGGGGGCGACCCGCTGCCGATCTGCCGCCACTGCCCGTCGTGGCCGAACAGGCGGTTGCCGGTGGTGGCGACCAGGACGCCGAGCAGGGACGGCCGCGGCGATCCCCACAGCCGTTCCGAGGCGCCGAGCGCCGGCGCGCCCAGCGACGTCCAGCCCCGGGTGCCCGGGTCGGAGCGCCACAGCGCGCCGTCGCCGCCGAGCAGGTGGATCAGGCCGTTCCCGACCACCGGCCGGCTGTGCACGCCGGTCGGTGGTGCGCCGCAGTCGTTCCACACCCACCGGTCGCCGTCCCAGCGCCGCTCGAAGAGCCGGCTGTCCCGGGTGCGGACGTACACCCGGTCGGGTGGCACGACGGCGCCGGAGGTCGCCACGGCCGTGTTCGGCGGGGTGCCGTGGTCCCGCCAGACCCAGACGCCGCCGAGGCGGCGTCGCTCGAACAGCCGGCCGTCGGCCGCGCCGACGAAGAACCGGTCCCCGTTGAGCAGGTCACCGCCGTTGGTGACCACGCGGGTCACCGGGTCGTCGGCGGCCAGCGCGGCGGTCGGTCCGGCGGCGGCCCGCAGGCTCGTGGCGCCGGTCTTCCACCACGGGTTCGCGGCCGCCTGCTCGATGACCGCCCGGGTCAGGTCGCCCACCCTGGGCGCCCGTCGCTGACCAGGGCGTCCAGCACGGCGCCGCCGGCCGGGACCCGCGCCGCGGGCACCGGGCTGGCGCCGTCGGCG
>NZ_JAEVHJ010000578.1:0-2142 GCF_016802855.1 Micromonospora sp. ATA51
CGGGACGCAGCGCGGTCAGCGGGGCGTGCTCCGGTTCGGCCGGTGGCGGTGGCGTCGGCCGCGCGCGCCGGTGGGCGTCCCGCAGGGCGTCGATCTGCGCGGCGACGGCGGCGCGTTGGCCGGCTGCGGCGGCGAAGGCGAGGGTGAGGTAGAAGCGGAAGTTCACGGTCGCGGCGGTCGGCACCAGCAGCCCGGTGAGCCGACTTCCGTCGGTGCTGTGCAGCAGGGTGATCGGGGTGTGGGGGTGGTGTGCGGGCCCCACCATGTCCGCGTACGCCCACTCCCGCCGGTACTCGCGCCCGGCGAAGGCCACCCGACGGTCGGTCACGACGGCCATGCCGGCGTCGACGACCCGCAGACCTCTGGGCAGGGTTCGGCCGGGTGCGTCGATGCTGGTGATGACGACGGTGAGCCCCGGCGTGGGTAGTCCGGAACCGTGCCGTGCCTCGGCCTCGACCAGTTCCGCGGTCGGCAGCACCCGGTAGATGACCTCGTCGTCGTCGAGGTCGACCGGCAGGCCGGTACGCGGCTGCGCGTACCCGAGGAACGTCGCGGCCTCGATCTGCAGCCGGATCAGTTGGTCGTTGCGCCGGACCCAGGCCTCGGTCTCGGCGTGGTGCGCGCGGCGTCGCCGGTCGTTCTCGCGTTCCGCCCAGGTGATGCGCCATCGGGGCAGGGTGGCCGACGGGATCGTGTCGATGGCGGGTGATGTCGCCGTCACGCCCGGTACAACCGGTCGCGTGCCGTCCAGGAAACGCGCCGCGATCGATACTTCCCTTTGTTTGGGATAAGAGAAGATTGAGCCGCGTCGGGGCTCTGGACCGACCGCAGCGGGCCCTACCCGTCGCGATGGTCCGCCTGGTGGCCACGGTGGCTCGGTGGGCGTCGTCCGGCGCGGGTCGCGTCGGAGACGGCGTTCAGGGCCAGGACCAGGGTGGCGGCGACGGCGACCAGCAGCGGCGGTACGAGGAGCAAAGCCGGCGACATGGCGGCCAGCACGAACAGCGCGACCGGCCGATCTCGGGGTACGCGCTTGAACACCTCGTATTCGAAGAGGGCACGTCCGGCCATGAACAGCGCGGGTCCGCCGAGGATGACGGCGATCCAGGCCGGTCGGGTCTGTCCGAGGGCCTGGACGATGACGAGTTGATCGCCGACGGCGGTGACGACGATGCCGGCCACCATGACCAGGTGGGCGTATGAGGCCGATCGGGCAAGGCGGTCCGGGTCGGGGACCGCGGCGATGGCCGCGGGCAACAGTTGCCCGGCGCGGTGGATGTAGATCCGCCACAGCAGCACCGTGGTCGCGAACGACACCACGACCGCCGCCGTCCGGTCGGTCGTGAAGCCGGTGCCGGTGACCGCCAGTCCGGTGAGCAGGATCAACTCGCCGAGGGCGACGATGAAGAACTGCCGGTAGCGCTCGGACAGGTGCTCGGCCACGACCGGCAGTTCCGACTCGCGCGAGCGGCCGAGCCCGGGCGTGGGGTAGTGGAGCACGAATGCGCCGTACTCCACGGCCACGGCCAGCGTCCACAGCAGGCCACGCGTCGTACCGTGCGCGAGCGCCCCCGCGATCCACGGCACCGCGGACACGCCGAACCAGAACAGCACCCGCACGGCTCTGCGCTGCAGCTCGTGGCCCCGAAGGATGAGCCGGAGGAAGATGCTGCGGCCGAGCTGGATGGCGACGTACACGACGGCGAAGACCAGGCCGGTGTCGCCGAAGGCGCCGGGCAGTGCGGCGGCCATCACCAGGCTGCCGCCCATGATCGAGATGACCAGTAGCTGTATCGCCGGCCGCTGCGGGTCGAACCTGTCGGTCACCCACGCCGTGGTGAACCAGACCCACCACGGCCAGCAGCAGCACCAGCGTCCGGAAGGCGCCGGTCCAGTCGAGGTGCTGGATCAGCCCGTGCGAGAGCTGGGTGAACGCGAGCACGAACACGAGGTCGAAGAACAACTCCAGGAACGTCGCCCGCTCGGGGTCCCCGGGTTTCCGCAGCAGCTCGGCTACCCTGCTCGTCGTCATCGGCTGGTCACCTAGCTCGAAAATGAACGGTGACTGGGCGGGCGGCAGCCCCCAGCGGAGCGCAGCGGAGCCGGGATAGATCTCGGTCGTCGGGTTAGGCGGCGGTCTGG
>NZ_JAEVHJ010000579.1:0-2135 GCF_016802855.1 Micromonospora sp. ATA51
CGGTTGACCGGGCCGACGCCTGGCCGGCGGCGGTCGCCCTGGCCGAGCGGCTGGCCGCGCCGGTCTGGGCCTCCCCCGCGCCGGAGCGGGCCGTCTTCCCCGAGGACCATCCGCACTTCCGGGGCGTGCTGCCGTACGCGATCGAGCCGCTGGCGGAGGCGCTGCGCGGGCACGACACGGTGCTGGTGGTCGGCGCGCCGGTGTTCCGCTACTACCCGCACGTGCCGGGCGACTACCTACCGGCCGACGCGCGGCTGCTGCACGTCACCGACGACCCGGACGAGTCGGCCCGGGCCCCGGTCGGGGAGAGCCTGCTCGGCGACGCCGGGCTGGCCCTGACGGGCCTGCTGGACCTGCTGCCGGCGACGGACCGTCCCGCCCCGGCCGCCCGCCCCGCGCCGGGGCCGCCGGCGGAGTCGAACCCGCCGAGCGCGGACGCCCTCTTCGCCGCGCTGGCGCGGCACTGGCCGACCGACGGGGTGCTGGTGCAGGAGTCCCCGTCCAACCTCTCCGCGCTGCGCCGCCGGGTGCGGATGACCCGACCCGGGTCGTACTTCACGATGGCCAGCGGCGGGCTGGGGTTCGGGCTGCCGGCGGCGGTGGGGATCGCCCTGGCGGAGCGGGACACCGGGCGCGGCCGGCCGGTGGTGGCGGTGATCGGCGACGGCTCGTTCCACTACTCCGTGCAGGCGCTCTGGACGGCCGCCCAGCTGCGGCTGCCGCTGCCCGTCGTGGTCCCGGTCAACCATCAGTACGCGATCCTCAAGGCGTTCGCCGAGCTGAAGCACACGCCCGGCGTGCCCGCGCTGGACCTGCCCGGGCTGGACGTCATCGCGGTGGCGCACGGTTACGGCTGCGCCGCCGAGGTGGTGGATCCGCTCGACCGGCTCGGCGACGCCCTGCGCGCGGCCCTCGCCGCCGACCGGCCGACGGTGCTGCCGGTGCAGATCAGCACCGACGTGCCGCACATCCTGTAGCCCCCAGCCGGCGCGGGTCAGCGCGGGCCGACCACCAGCGGCGTGCCGGTGAGCACGTTGAGGACCGGTCGCGCGCCGAGCGGGGCCCGCAGCGTGACGGTGACCGGGTGGATGAGCAACTGGTCGGTGCAGACGCCGGTCGAGCGGGTCACGCCCCCGCCGACCACCACCTCGTCGCGCTCCAGCACTAGCGGCGTGACGCCGGTGTCGCAGGCGCCGACCCCGAGCCGGTAGGTCAGCCGCGCACCCTCGGCAGGCGCCGCGAGATCCTGCGCGCCGACCACACCGTCGGGTGCGGGCCGGGTCGGCGCCACCCCCTGCGGTACGGCGGTGATCGCGCTCGGCGCGACGGCGAGCCGGGCCACCGGCGCCTTCAGCTCGGTCACGGTGAACAGCCACGCCGGCACGTCGGCGACGCCCCGGCTGGTCCGTACCGGGGCGGCGCCCAGCCGCACCGCGGTCACGGTCAGGGGGGTGCAGGCGCCCGGGTCGGCGGGGCTGGTGACCCAGCCGTCCGGTCCGGGCTCGATGGTCGGGCCGCCCTTGGACCGCCCGGGTTCCTTCGGCCGGCCGGCGCACGGCGGCGGGTCGCCCTGGTCCAGTTGCGCGTACGCGTCGGCGGCGCTGATCAGCGGCACCCGTAGGGTCCCGTCCGGGAACCGGACGGTCCCGTCGCCGGGCTTCGCGGTGGGCAGTTCGATCTGGTCCCGGTACCAGCCCGCCCGGAACGCCGCCTCGGTGTCGGAGCCGAAGCCCGGGTCGCCGGTCAGCACCGTGGCGTCCTGCAACGGCACGTACCCGGTCCGCCACGCCGGGCCGGGCCGCCAGGCCTCGGCCACCTCGACGGCCCGCTGGTGGAACGCCTCCCACCGGTGGTCCGGGCTGCTGGCGGACGGCCCACCGGCGGCCGGGCCGGAGCCGGCCGGGGCGCACCCGGCGGCGACCAGGAGGGGCAGCCCCAGCAGGGCTATCGCGCGACGCATGCCGCTTGGACGCCGCGCCCGCCCCGCCGGTTCCCGCCCGGGCGTGCAGGCTGACTGATTTGATTAAGAATCCTCAGTGATCATAGATTGATCGTGTGGAATTTCTTCGGCTGTCAAAGGCCGTGAAGCGTCTCGGTGGTCATCCCGTGACGCTTGGTCTTTGGGCTGGCTCGGG
>NZ_JAEVHJ010000580.1:0-2122 GCF_016802855.1 Micromonospora sp. ATA51
GCTTCTGGTGATCAGGATGACAAGAGCCGTGTAACGGGAGACTGTTACGCACGGTTCTGTGGGAGCCCGGGGGTGAAATCCCCCCGGGCGACCCGACCTTAGAAGAGTGAGCCGCGAAACATGGCGGCCGGCTCATCCTGCTCTTCCAACTGACGGTGCGGCTGGCCTCGAGAAAGTCCCGCCGCCAGGTCAGGCGCGGGCGGCTGGTTCGGTGGGTTTCGGGTCAGGGCTGTCACCCGGTCCACCGTCGGCTGGCTCGCCCTGCGCTTCGTCGGCAGCGCGGGCGGGGGCTGTCGCCCGCAGCTGACGGACTTCCTGGCTGGCCAGCATGCCGAGGACGGCGAGCACCACCAACGTGGCAAGGATCAGCAGCGTGTCGCGGGTGCCGATCGCCGTGGCGAGCGGTCCGACCGCCAGCTGGCCGAGTGGGATGGCGACCCAGGACCCCAACATGTCGTAGGAGTAGACGCGGGCCAGTCGGTCGGCCGCGATGTGCTGCGCGATCGACGTGTCCCAGGCCACCGCGAACTGTTCGACGGCGACGCCGACCGCCACTCCGGCCGACAACAGCACGACCATGGTGGGGGCCAGGGCCAGGCCCAACAGCAGCAACGACTCGGCGAACATGCAGGCCACCCCGAGCAGCAGCAGCCGGCGCACCCGGATCCGCATGGCGATCAACCCGCCCACGACCATTCCGGCGGTTTCCGCCGCCAACACCACGCCCCAGGCGCTACGGCCGATCGTCTCGTCCGCGACGGCCGGGCCGAGCACGTTCACGCCGCCGGCGAGGGCTGCGTTGAGGATCATGAAGCCGAGCACCACCACCCAGACCCAGGTCCGCGCGGTGAACTCGGTCCAGCCCTCCCGGAGGTCGACGACGATGCTCGTGCGGGTGCTCTTCGCCCGCGGGGCAGCGACCCGGACTCCGGTGAACGCGATAGCTGCGATAGCGAAGGTGAGCGCGTCGACGGCGAGGCCCCACCCGGGCCCGACGGCGGCCACCAGGAGGCCACCGAGCGCAGCGCCGCCGATCATGCCCGCGTTCATGCCGAGCCGGATGATCGCGTTGGCCGGCTGGATCAGCTCCGGCGGCACGGTCTGCGGCGTCGCGGCGGCCGAGGCTGGCTGAGCCAGCGCGCTCACGATGCCGTTGGCCGCACCGAGCGCCAGCAACAGCGGGATCGTCGCCGCGCCGGTGAGCACCAGGGCGGCCACCGCGGCCTGGGTCAGCGCACCCAGCACATTGGAGCCGACGAGCACCAGCCGGCGCGGGATCCGGTCGGCCACCAGCCCGCCGAAGAGCACGAACAGCACGGTCATCAGCGATCTCGCGCCGACCACCAGGCCCAGGTCGCGCACCGAGCCGGTCAGATCGAGTACGGCGAAGGCCAGCGCGATGGGAGCGACACCGTTGCCCAGCATGTTGACCATCCGGCCAGCAGCCAGGTATCGGAACGCGCCATACCGCAGCGGAGCCAGCATCAGTCCTCCATCCGGAACAGGACAACCATCAAAGCGGAGCAGTTCCACGTCGCCGAGCTGTTCGGCACCCAGGACGTCCTCATGGCTGAGGTCTCCGTGCCCAGGAGGTTGAACCAGGCGGTGACTGACGCACGGGTGGTGCAAGGGACACCCGTGATGATCCGCTTCTTGTGCGGTTTGATCGAGCCATTCTCTCGACAGCAGAGGCGACGGTGCAGGTCCGTTGCGGTGGCTGCCCTCGCGAATGAGCACGCCGCCCCTTCACAAATGGGTGGCGTGAGGGCAGGGAGGCGAGCAGGCTCGTGCTCATGACGAGCAGCGATCTGTGGGACGAGGACACCGCGGAGCGGTACGACGACATCTCGGCCGAGATGTTTGCACCCCACGTGCTCGACCCCGCCGTGGACTTCCTCGCACGGCTGGCGGGTTCCGGCCCCGCGCTGGAGCTCGCGATCGGCACGGGCCGGGTGGCGATCCCGCTCGCCGCCCGAGGCATCTCCGTGACCGGGATCGAGCTGTCGCAGCCGATGGCCGACCGGCTGCGGCGCAAGGTGCCCGCGGAGGACTTGCCGGTCGTCATCGGTGACATGGCCACGACGACCGTCCCCGGCCAGTTCTCGCTCGTGTACGTCGTGTG
>NZ_JAEVHJ010000581.1:0-2113 GCF_016802855.1 Micromonospora sp. ATA51
CGCGGGGTCCTGGCCGCTGCCGGTACGCCTTGCCGCCGGCGTGCTCGACGCGGTCCTGGCCCGGGAGGGTGGCGACGACCGGCGGGCCGGTCGAATCGTGGAGCGGGTGCTCGACCTGGCCGAGCCGGCGGGATACCGCCGGGTCTTCACCCGCGCGGAGCCCGGATTCCGTGACCTGCTCGCCGCCCACCTGGACTCCGGCACCGCGCACTGGCCGACGGTGAGCGACCTGGTCCGCGGCGCGGACGAGCGGCGCGCGGACGATTCGGCGGACCGGCCGGGCGCGCCGGAGCGGGCGTTGGACGAGCCGCTCACCGAGCGGGAGCTGACCATCCTGCGGTACCTGCAGAGCATCCTGTCCAACGTGGAGATCGCCAACGAGCTGTCCCTGTCGGTCAACACGGTGAAGACGCACGTGCGCAATATCTACCGCAAGCTCGACGCGACCCGCCGGCGCGAGGCGGTCCGGCGGGCCCGTGAGCTCCGGTTGATCTGACGGCGCGCCGACCCGGACCTGATCAGGCGTTCGCGGCGGCGTCCACCGCGGCCAGCAGGTCCGCCAGGTCGTAGCCGCCGTCGTGGCGGACCTCGTTGACGAACAGGGTCGGGGTGCCGGTGACGCCACTGCGGATGCCCCCGACGAAGTCTCGCCGGACCCGGTCGGCGTGCGCGTGCCCCGTCACCTCGGCGTCGATTTCGTCGGGCGGCAGCCCGAGCTGTTCGACACCGAGCGACAGGTGCACCGGGTCGAGTTGATCCTGGTGCTCGTACAGCCAGTCGTGCATCTCCCAGTACCGTCCCCGCCGGCCGCGGCTTCCGCCGCCTCCGCCGCGCTCTCCGCGTACGGGTGCACGTTGGCGATGGGGAAGTGCCGGTACACCAGTCGGACCTGGTCTGCGCGCTGGCGCAGCAGCTCGGTCAGGTTCGCGTGGGCGGCGCCGCAGAACCGGCACTGGAAGTCGCCGTACTCGACGAGGGTCACCGGCGCCTCCGCCGGCCCGCGGGCGTGGTCGACCTCGGTCACCGGGATCCGCAGCCTCGCGGTGGTGACCTGCAGTGGCGTGGTCATCCGGCCGTCACCCGCCGATCCGCCGCCGACCGTTCGCGGGCGTCGAGGATGCCGTCCGCGCCGGGGTCGACGTCGGCCGCGGAGGGGTGGTTCCCGGCGACCGTGCCCCGGGTCGCCGGCAGGGTGCGGCCGGGCGCGGGACGCCCGGATCTGATCAGCCCGTTCGGATCAGTCATGCGTTCCACCCTCGCTCCGCATCGGGTGAGCCCGGATCACCCGGCCCGGGTGGTTCCCCCGGCCGCCCGGCCGGGTCCGCTCAGCGGCCCACCGCGACGTGGTTGTGCACCTCGCGGATGCCGGGCGCCGACCAGACGACCCGTTCGATCTCCTCGCGCTCGGGCACCGAGTGCACCAGGCCCTCCAGCACGACGGTGTCGCCGTGCACCCGGACGCTGATCCCCTCGGCCTCGGTCGCGCCGTTGCGGGCCAACGCGTCCACGATCCGCTCGGCCAGGTCGCGGCCGTCGGCCCGGACCGCCGGCCGGACGGTGATGCCGTTGCTCACCCCGCGTACGCCGGTCAGCCGGCCGACCGCGCGCTCGGCGGCCCGGCGCTGGTACTCCCATTCGACCTCGCCGTGCAGGGTGACCCAGCCGTCCGCCACGGTCACGTTGAGGGCCTCGATCGGCACGAAGGCGTCCCACTCCACGGCCCGGGTGGCCGCCAAGGCGATCTCCGGGTCGCTCTTCTCGGCCGAGGTGGCGATCCGGACGGCGAGGTCGTTGGCGACCGCGCGGACCCGGGACACCCGGTGCGCGGCCCGCTCGGCGGCCCACTTCTTGGCGTAGCTGTCCACCCAGCCGGTCAGCGTCACCACCCCTTCGGTGACGGTCACCCCGATCTCGTTGGGGCGTACCCGGGGTTCCCAGGTCAGCTCGTCGAGGACATCGGTCTGGATGTCCTGGTCGGTCCGGGTGACGGTTGCGGTGGCCATCGGTCACTCCTTCACAGATGCGGATTTCGCGGCACGCATGCCGCCAACCCCGATCCTGACCGTCCCCGGGGTGACCCGCCCTCACCCACCCCCGGATGACCCACCCCCAC
>NZ_JAEVHJ010000582.1:0-2078 GCF_016802855.1 Micromonospora sp. ATA51
GTCCGGCCGTGAGGTCACGACGGGCGGCGAGGAGCGGGAACGATCTTCACGGTTCCCCCCGAGAGGCAGTAGGAGCACGTCAGTCCCGACGTGATATGCGCCGGGGTGCAGGTGGGGCCAAGGCTTTTTTGGGGCTCCAGCTGATGTTCGCCGTACGTGTAGGGGCCATGAAGTCGCGTGGGCTCCGACACCGGCGGACCGTACGTCAGCAAGGGAAAGAAGTAGCAGAGGAAAGGGAGGGCCGTTCACCGTTGGATCGCCCGCCGTCGGCCGTCATTTGAGGCTCGGCGGACACCGCAGTTTCCATCGAACGAGAGGTGGTCTCCGGTCACGCTTATGCGATCCTCGCACCCGAAGCCGTCAGTTTCGGCTGGTGCGGATATGACAAGCCGACGTTCCGGTCGGTAGATGGTGTTCTGACCCGTAACCCTGGGCCCCGGCGCGTAAGCGCCGGGGCCCTCGACGTGGAGGTGGCATGGGGCAAAACTCCGATGACATGTTCGGCGATGAGAACTACCCGGCCTACACCATCGGCCAGGCCGCGGAGCTGCTCGGTACCACGCAGGACTTCCTGCGCCGCCTCGACGAGGCGAAATTGATCAACCCGCACCGCTCCAGCGGCGGGCACCGCCGCTACTCCCGCTACCAGCTGCGCCTGGCCGCCCGGGCCCGCGAGATGGTCGACCAGGGCACCGCCCTGGAGGCCGCCTGCCGGATCATCATTCTGGAAGACCAACTCGAGGAAGCCCTCCGGCAGAACCAGAACCAGCAGCATGGGACGCGGCGGCAGGACTGGCCAGCCCGCTCTCGTGCGAGGTCGTCGGCGGGCGATGAGTCGGCCGGCCCGCCAGGCGAAGGTCCCCGTCCCCGCCTCGGTCCTGGCAGCCCCGCTCGTCGCACCTCTTCACATCCCGGCCGGCGACCGGGATGCTGTGCGTGACCGGCGGTCCGAGGCGTCGCCGTCGTACCCCGGCCGGCGTGCCCGGGCGCGGCGGATCGGCGGCGTGTAGCGTCCGATCATGGGCAGCGGCGGAACGGACGACGTGGGTGCCGGGTGGAACACCGCTCGCGGCGCCGACGAAGTGGCGTTGTTGTCGGAAGAGATCACCGCTGCGCGGGTGACGGCGCTGCGTCACGCGGTCGCCGCGGCAGCCCGTTCGGCAGGTCTGGTGGGCCACGGGCTGGAGGACTTCGTGTTGGCGGTGCACGAGTTGGTCACCAACGTGGTGCGCCATGGCGGGGGCAGCGGCGAGGTGCGTCTGTGGCAGCACCACGACCTGCTGACCTGCCAGGTCAGCGACAACGGACCTGGGTTGGGTGAGATGGCCGTCGCCCTGCCGTCGCCGGGGGAGGTCGGCCACCGGGGACTGTGGCTGGCACGGCAGCTCACCGAAGGGCTGATGATCGACAACTCCGGACAGGGAACGATCGCCTCGGTGACAGCGCAGCTGCGCCCCCGATCGACCGTGCACGAGGGACGGTGACAGTGGCCACGGAGCAGACCTGGCACTGGCGTGTCGACGTCGGTGCCGATCGTAGTGTCCTGGCGCTGTCCGGTGAGATCGACATGTCGGGCGCCGATCGGCTCGATGACCTGCTGCACGAGACCATCGCCCAGGCCGGGACGGTAGAGGTGGACCTGGCGGGGTTGACCTTCATCGACTCGACCGTGCTGAGCACTCTGGTCGGCGCGCACCACCACGCGGCCGACCGGGGAGTGGATCTCACCCTGGTCAACGCCGCTGGGCAGGTCCGCCGGGTCCTCGACATGACCGGCATCATGCAGTTGTTCGGGCGGGTGGCAGATCCGCCACCCGCCGCGATCTGAGTGCGCGAGGCTGGGAACCTCGTCGCGGCGGGCGGCGGAACAGCCGTCGCGACGCTCAGACTGTGGGGCGGTCAGGCTCGGTCTGTCGTGGGCTCAAGGAAGCGGACCATGAGTACGGTGGCGTCGTCCTGCAGCCGGTCGTCCTGGTAGGCGAGGATCGCGTGGACGAGACGCCGGGCGGTCTCTGGTAGCGGCAGCCTGTCAGCCAGGGCCCGGACGGTGAAGTCGACCAACCGCTCGGTGCCGAACC
>NZ_JAEVHJ010000583.1:0-2060 GCF_016802855.1 Micromonospora sp. ATA51
GGGTGGCGCCCGGACGAGGCTCGTCGGACAGGCCCTCCAGCCGGTCACGCACGAACCGGGCCCGCCACTTGTTCACCGTCTGCGGCCACACCCCGAGCCATGTCGAACCGGGACGCGGTGGCGTACGGGATCAGCTCGTCGGCGGGCGTGGTGACCAGCGCGGCGATCGTGATGGTCGGCGTCTTCGCGATCTTCGCCTCGCTCAGCACGATCGACATGAAGCAGCTCGGCATCGGGCTGGCCGCGGCGATCCTGCTGGACGCCACGATCATCCGGGCGGTCGTGCTGCCGTCCCTGATGACTCTGCTCGGCGACGCGAACTGGTGGGCGCCGCGCTTCCTGCGGGCCCGGGCGGCGACCCCGCCGGCCGACCCGCCCACCCCGGCGCCGGAGCTGGTCGGCGCCCGCTGACCTGCGCCGCATAGGGGCCCCGGGCGCCGGGGCCCCTCGTCACGTCCCGGTCCCGCGCGAGGCCGCGGCGCCGCTGCCGGCTGACCACCATCCGTCACGGACGTCGCCACCGCCCGGGCCGGTCAGGGGAGCGGGCAGGACTCCCGCCAGGCGTCCAGGTCGCGGTCCTTGCGGATGGAGGCGAACCCGTACCCGACGGTGGTCACGCAGAACTCGTCCGGGCTGCCGGTGTACTCGACGTGGAAGACCGGCTTGTGGGCGTCGGTGAAGGGCAGCAGCTTGGCGCACTGCCGCCGCCGGACGCACTCCTCGTTGACCGCGAAGTCGAAGTCCGGCGCCAGCGCGGCGACCTGCGGCACGTCGTTGACCAGGCCGGGGGAGAGGTCGAGGGACCGGGCGAGGGTGGCCAGCCGCCGGTTGAACAGCAACTGGTCGTCGAAGTCGAGCGGAAAGCCGGGCCGGTGCAGATACCCGTCGGCGTCGGCGAGCGCCACCGCCCCGAAGCCCTTGCCCCGGCACAGCCGGAACCGGTCGGCCAGCACCGGTTTCAGCGTGTCCCACTGCCGCACGTCCAGCCAGCGGCTGCCCGGCCGGCCCGCCACTGCGGTGCCGCGGACGGCGGTCGGGAAGCGGCTGGCGTCCGGGTCCGTGCCGGCGTACGTGCCGACCCGCACCTGGCAGACCAGCCGGCGGTCCCGGGCGCGCAGCGCCGCGGTCTCGGTGGAGGTGGTCCGCACCGGATCGAGCAGGAAGACGTCCGCCTCGGCCGTGACGTCGAGCGGGCCGCTGAGCTGCCACTGCCACTGCCACCGGTGGGCCGACTCGACCGGCCACGGGGTGGGTGCCCCGGGCGGGAGCAGTTCGGCCCGGCAGCCGGGCAGCGGGGCGAGCAGCAGCAGCGGCACCAGCGCCGGCAGGTCCGGCGCAGTCCGCGCCGGAGGGCGCGCGCTGGCCGGACCCACGGTGCGGGCCGGCCGGCCGGATCCGCATCGGCAGCTCCCGGGTAGCGGGCGGCACCCCGCCGCCCCTGCCGGTACGCCGGGCTGACCCCGGCGTACCTCACCCGGTCAAACGACCGCGGACCCGGTCACGACTCGCGTTCGGTCAGCGCGGGGTGCCGAAGTCCTGCGTCCAGTACGGCCCGTTGCTCCGCGCCACACCGACGCCGATCTCGGTGAAGGAGCAGTTCAGGATGTTGGCCCGGTGCCCCGGGCTGTTCATCCAGGCGTCCATCACGGCGGCCGGCGTCTGCTGGTTCCAGGCGACGTTCTCGCCGTACGCCCGCCAGGCGTAGCCGACCCGGTCGAGCCGGTCGCGACGTCGCTGCCGTCGCTGCCGTCGTGCGACATGGTCTTGTGGTCGGCCTGGTCCTGGCTGTGTGCCTGGGCCGCCTTCATCAGCTTGTCGTCGATGCTGAGCGCCTTGCAGCCGGCCTTGGCCCGCTCCTTGTTCACCAGGTCGACCACTTCCTGGAGTTCGGCGCTGATCCGGCCGGTCGTGGTGGTGGTGGCGGTGCTGCGGCTCGGTGCGGCGGCGCGGTCGAGCTGACGGGACGGTGCGTGCTGTTCGTCGTTCCGACAAGCGGTGGGCGGCTTCGCTGAAGCAGCTTGACGAGAACCCCGTCTTGGTCTCCGCCTCGGTCCACACGG
>NZ_JAEVHJ010000584.1:0-2038 GCF_016802855.1 Micromonospora sp. ATA51
GCGGGCGGGGGCACCGGCGACTTCACGGCCGGGCATGGCAGGTGCGGCGCGGCTGCCGCCCGCGTCGGCGGCGCAACCGCGGCAGCGGGCAGAGCCAGGACGGCGCTGAGCATGACGGCAGTAACCCGAAAGATGGTCACGTTAACGAACGGTAATCCCCCGCAAGGCCGGCGCGGCCCGATTGAGGAAAGCGCGCAGGATTCAACCGGTTCTTACACCCTCGAGATATATACGCGAGGTATACGCTCAGGGTATGGTCACGGCATGAGTGTTCCGCTGACCCTCCTCGGCCTGCTCGAGCGCGAGCCCAGCCACGGCTACGACCTCAAGCGCGACTACGACACCTTCTTCAGCCGCGGCAAGCCGCTGCCATTCGGGCAGGTCTACGCCACGCTCGGCCGCCTGGCTCGCGACGGCAAGATCGTGATCGGCGAGGTGGAGCCGGGCGTCGGCCCCGACCGCAAGCGCTACCTGATCACCGAGCGCGGCGCGACCGAGGTCGACGCCTGGCTGACCGAGCCGGTCGAGGCCGAGCCCAACCTGCAGACCGTGCTCTTCACCAAGGTGGTGCTGGCGCTGATGCTGGACCGCCCCGCCGCGGACTACCTCGACGCCCAGCGCGCCGTGCACCTGCGACGGATGACCGAGCTCACCGCGATCAAGCGCGACGGCAACCTCGTCGACACGCTGCTGGCCGACCACGGGCTGTTCCATCTGGAGGCCGACCTGCACTGGATGGACACCACGATCGCCCGGCTCGACGCGCTCCGAAAGATGGTGCGGCGATGACGGCGATCGAGGCGCGAGGCGTGGCGCTGTCCTTCGGCAGCACCCCGGCGCTACGGGGTGCCAGCCTCTCCGTGGACCCGGGTGAAATCGTCGCCGTCATGGGCCCGAGCGGGTCGGGCAAGTCCACGCTGCTGCACTGCCTGGCCGGCATCCTGGTGCCCGACGCGGGCGAGATCCGCCTCGACGGCCGCCGCCTCGACACGTTGAACGAGCAGGAGCGCAGCGTGCTCCGCCGGGACCGATTCGGGTTCGTGTTCCAGTTCGGACAGCTCGTCCCCGAGCTGACCGCGGAGGAGAACGTCGCGCTGCCGCTGCTGCTCGGCGGAGTCCGCCGCACGGCCGCGTTCCAGGAGGCACGGCCCTGGTTCGAGCGGCTCGGTCTGGCCGGGCTGGAGCGACGCCGTTCCGGTGAGCTGTCCGGCGGCCAGGCGCAACGGGTGGCGCTCGCCCGTGGCCTCGTCGCCCGGCCGAGCGTGCTGTTCGCCGACGAGCCGACCGGCGCCCTCGACTCCCTCACCGGCGAGCAGGTCATGGACCTCCTCGTCGCGTGCGCCCGCGAGCAGGGCACGACCGTCGTGCTCGTCACCCACGAGGCCCGCGTCGCCGCGTACGCCGACCGGCAGGTCATCGTGCGCGACGGCAAGGTGAACGCGCTGGTGCACTCATGATCCGGTTCGGTCTGCGACTGTGCCTGGCCGGTGGCCGGGAGGGGGCCGTCCGGCTCGTCGTCATCGCCGGCGCGGTGGCGCTCGGTGTGGGCATGCTGCTGGCGACGCTCGCCGGCATGAACGCCGTCGGCGCGCAGAACGCGCGGTACGCCTGGCTCAACACCGCCGTCGCACCGGCCTCCGCCGACCCGACGGCCGACCCGATGTGGTGGCTGATCCGAGAGGACTACTACCACGGCCAGTCGATCGGCCGGGTCGAGGTCGCTGCGCTGGGCCCGGACGCGTCCGTCCCGCCGGGCATCCCGCACCTGCCCGGGCCGGGCGAGTTCTACGTCTCGCCCGCGCTCGGCAAGCTGCTGCGGAACACCCCGGCCGCTGAGCTCGGTGACCGCTTCCCAGGCCACGAGATCGGCACGATCGGGCGGTCCGCGCTGCCGTCCCCCGAATCGTTGCTGATCGTGATCGGTCGCACCCCGGCGGACCTAGATGATCGATTCCAAGGGGTGTGGGGTAGCGAGTAAGCGCAAGGGCATCCATGATCGGCGTTGCCTAGGCAACGAGACCATGGAGGCCACGTGCAC
>NZ_JAEVHJ010000585.1:0-2028 GCF_016802855.1 Micromonospora sp. ATA51
AGATGTTGGACAGGATCGGGGAGGCTACCCCGCCTTGCGGCACACCGCTGACGGTGGCACCCCAAACCCAGTCCTCCAGGTATCCGGCGTGGAGCATGGGCTCACCCTGACGCTCTTCGCCGCGATCGGCATCCGGCTGGTCTTCCTGCAGACCGTGGACACCCCGGCGTACGCCGACGGCGGCGTCACCGACCGGCTCGCCGTGGTCGACCTGCCCGCCCCGCGCGGCGCGATCTACGACCGGACCGGCGCCCCGCTGGCGCACAGCGTCGAGGCCCGGTACGTCTTCGCCGACCCGACCCGGGTCAAGGACCGGTTCGCCACCGCCCGGCTGCTCTCCCCGCTGCTCGGCGTGCCCGTCTCCGACCTGGCCGACAGGATGAGGCCCCGCAAGCTGCCGACGGGCATCCCGTCGCAGTTCGAGTACCTGGCCCGCGGCGTCGAGATCGGCAAGGCGAAGCAGATCATGGCGCTGGACCTGGCCGGCATCGGCGTGCACCGGGACGAGCGGCGCGAGGTGCCCGGCGGCGACCTGGGCGCCAACCTGATCGGCTTCGTCAGCCAGGACATGGTCGGCCTGGAGGGGCTGGAGGCGAAGTACGACGACCTGCTCCAGGGGCAGGCCGGGAAGAAGACCTACGAGGTCGGGCAGGGCGACCTGGCCGCGCCGATTCCCGGCGGCTACAGCCAGACCACCCAGCCCAACCCGGGCAGCTCACTGGAGCTGACCATCGACCGGGACCTCCAGTTCCAGGCGCAGCGGATCCTCACCGCCCGAATGGCGCAGACCAGGGGCAGCGTCGGCGCCGCGGTGATCATCGACGTGCCCACCGGCGAGGTGCTGGCCCAGGCGAGCAACCCCACCTACGACGCGGCGGACCCGGAGGGCAGCAAGCCGACGGACCGGGAGGACGCGGCGACCAGCTTCGTGGTCGACCCGGGCTCCATCCACAAGGCGATCACCTACGGCGCGGCCCTCCAGGAGGGCGTGATCACCCCGGACACGGCGTTCCCCGTCCCCAACACGATCGTCAAGGGCGGCGTCACCTTCCGGGACACGCACCCGGCGAACGGGCAGAAGATGAGCATCCCCGGCATGCTGGCGTACTCGTCCAACGTCGGGACCATCAAGATCGCTGGCGAGCTGGGGCCGGACCGCCTCATCGACTACCAGAAGCGGTTCGGGCTGGGGCAGCCCACCCGCGAGGGCCTGCCGGGGGAGGCCTCCGGGCGACTGCTCCCGGCCGACCAGTGGAGCGGCTCGGCGTACGGGTCGGTGCCGATCGGGCACAGCGTGGACGCCACCCCCCTGCAGATGGCCGCCGCGTACGCCGCCGTGGCCAACGACGGCACGTACGTCCAGCCGCACCTGATCAGGGAGGTGATCGGCCCGGACGGGAAGCGGACGCCGGGCCGCGCCGGTGACCCGGTCGGTGCTCAGCCCGCAGAACGCCGCCGCGCTGCGCACCATGCTGGAGGCGGTCACCACGGTCAACGGTCCGGAGGGGCCGGCCACCGGCCTGGCCGCCGCCGTCCCCGGCTACCGGGTGGCCGGCAAGACCGGCACCGGACTGCGCTACGCCGACGGCCAGCAGCAGCCCGGCGCGGTCGCCTCGTTCATCGGGATGGCCCCAGCCGAGCACCCCCGGTACGTGGTGGCGGTCTTCGTCTGGAGCCCGGGCGGCGAGGGCGGCGCGGTCGCCGCGCCGGCCTTCCGGGAGATGATGGGCTACACGCTGCGGCACTACCGGGTGCCGCCGTCGGCGACCAGCAAGTCCCCCAAGTTCGAGGTCTTTCCGCGCTGAGCGGGGCGGACGGGACATGATCGGTGAGTGGCGACGAACCACCGGGGCGGCTGTGCGGTCGGAACCCGGACGACCGGGTAGGGTCTGACGCCGTGCCCGGCAATCCACGTCCCCGTACCGTGAATCCCGTCCGGCTCGGCGACCTCGCCGCCCGGCTCGCCGTCGCGCCGCCGGCGGGCGCCGCCGAGGTGGCCGTGACCGGGGTGACCCACGCCAGCCAGGA
>NZ_JAEVHJ010000586.1:0-2016 GCF_016802855.1 Micromonospora sp. ATA51
TCGCCGGGCTGCCAGGCGAAGGTCGTCTCGTAGACCCAGTCGGTGCGCCCGATCCAGGCGAGCCCGCTCTCGTTGTCATCCAGGTACGGGTCCGGGATCAGGCCGGCGGCGAGCAGATCGGTGTGCACGCAGCCGGGCACGGTCGCCGGCACCTCCCGGTCGACGATCTCCGGCGGCACCTGCGGACCGGGTACGGCCCGCAGCACCCAACCCTCGTGCAGCGCTCGATGGCTCACGACTTCACCGCGCCTTCCATGATTCCGCGCGCCGGCCAGCACCCGACCGTAGATGACGTAGTTGCCGCTGGCCAGGTCGGAGACGGCCACCACCGAGGTCGGGAAGTAATGAACGAGCCGGTTCAACGGGAGGTCGAGGGAAACTCCTCGAACCACGCCTCCACCCGCTCGGCGGTCGCCGGCCGGGCCAGTGCGAAACCCTGGCCGTACCGGCAGCCGGCCCGGCGCGCCCCGTCGACCTGGGCGTCCGACTCCAACCCCTCGACCACCACGTCCACCCCCAGCCGGTCGCCCAGGCTGATCACCACGTCGATCAGCGGTCGCTGCGCGTCGCCGTCCGACCCGACCAGGTGCGGGCCGACCTTGAGCAGGTCGATCGGGAGCCGGCGGAGCTGGGCCAGCGAGGCGTGCTCGGCCCGGAAGTCGTCCAACGCCGTCCGCACGCCCAGCGAGCGCAGCCCGGCCAGCCGGGCCACCACGGTCGGCAGCTCGGCGGCGACCGCCGGCTCCGCCACCTCGACCACCAGCCGGTCCGCCGGCACGCCGTACGCGGCCAACGCGGTGGCCGTCCGCGGCACGAAGTCCGGCGCGACCAGCTCCCGAGGCCCGACGTTCACCGACATCCAGAGGTCCCGACCGCCCTCGGACCACTGGGCGAGCTGCCGGCAGGCCCGGTCGAGCACCCAGCGGCCCAGCTCGCCGGCGAGGTCCAGGTCCTCCGCGACCGGCAGGAACCCGGCGGGCAGCACCGTGCCCAGCACCGGACTGCGCCAGCGCAGCAACGCCTCGGTGCCCACCGGGCGCCGGTCCGCGAGGGCCAGCACCGGCTGGTAGACCAGGTCCAGCTCGCCCCGTGCGATCGCACCGGGCAGCTCCCGTTCCAGGTCGAGCCGGCGGACCAGCTGCTCCTCCAGATAGGCGTCGTACCACTCGACCCGGTCCCGGCCGAGCTGCACCGCCCGGCGGCGGGTTAGATCCGCCTGGCGCAGCACGTCCTCCGGTTCCCCTCCACCGGTCTCCGCCAACCCGACGCTGGCCTGCAGGCGCGCCGCCCCGCCGGGCAGCGGGTACGGCTCGGTCAGCGCGGCCAGCAGCCGGGTGGCCAGCGCGTACGCCAGCACCGACCCGACGTCGGTGAGCACCGCGAACTCGTCACCCGTCAGCCGGGCCACCAGGTCGCCCGGCCCGCAGCCGGCCCGGAGCCGTCCGGCGACCTCGACCAGCACCTCGTCGCCGACCGCGTGCCCGGACCCGTCGTTGACCATGCCCAGCCCGTGCAGGTCGACCACGAGCAGCGCACCGGGCGTGGGCGCCGCGCCCCGGGCGGACAGCTCGCGCAGCAGTTCCCGGCGGTTGGCCAGCCCGGTGAGTTGGTCCGTGGCGATGAGCCGGCGCACCGTCCGGGTCAGCCGGTCCCGCTCGTCGAGGTCGTTGACGAGTTCGCGCAGCCGCGCCTCCCGGGCGAGCATCCGCTCGGCGTGCCGGCGGTGGTCCGCGGCGGTCAGCAGCTCCTGGAGGATGACCGGCGGGATCACCGCCAGCCCGAGCGCGATCGCCGGGGCGCTGAACTCCCCCACCGCGCAAAGGTGGTGGCCGGCGGCGAGCGCGGCGATGCCGGCCGGAGCGGTCACCCGGGGCCACGGCGCGGGCGACCCGTCGGGACGCAGGGTCTCCCCCGCCGAGGCGCGTCGTGCCCCCGCGGCGGTGAGCAGCGCGCCGCCACCAGCGGCGGGACCAGGGTGAGGACGGCGCGTTCCGGCGCCGCATAGGCCAGCAGCAC
>NZ_JAEVHJ010000587.1:0-2010 GCF_016802855.1 Micromonospora sp. ATA51
CAGGGCGTTCGCAAGGTAGAGATTTGCCCGTTTACGTGAGTCCAAGCAGTTGTAGGGATCGGTACGGGTTCCGGCTGTTTTGCCGTAGGGCTGGCGCGATCGAGGTGACGCCGTCCAGGCGGAGCAGGCTGATCGCGGTGTTGCGCAGGGTGGCCAGGGCGCGAGGCGCGTTGCCGGCTCGTAGCCGGCCGGCGTCCTCGCGGTAGGTGGTGTCGCGAATGTGGTGAAGGACCTCGATGGCCCAGTGACCTCGTAGCCAGTCGGCCAGGTCGGCGGGTCCGGCCTGGGCTGCGGTGAGGCTGGTGATCGCGTAGACGGTGACGGTGGACCAGCGGCCGTTGGCCGGGTTGTACCGGCGGCGCCGGATCCGCAGGGCCTGGGCCGCGTGGGGGAAGTCTAGGGCGAGGGGCCCGTGGCAGGTGACGGCTTGCAGCCGGCGGATGTCGTGGCGGCCGTGGCCCCGGTCGCGGGTCTCGTCCAGCACGGGGATCTTCGTCCAGGGCAGGGCCTTGACCTGCCGATACAGGCGCGGCTGGTTGCGCTTGACGACGAATAGGTAGCCGGCGTGCTTGTTCTCGACCAGCCAGCGGGCGTGCTCGCGCTGGGTATGCATGGCGTCCGCCGTGATGATCGCCCCGGTCAGCTCCAGGCCGTCCAGCAACGGCACGAACCGGGTGATGTGAGGTGGGCCGCCAGGCGAGGTGCCAGGTGTTGACCTGGCCCTTTTCCCGGCGACCTCCTCCCGAACCGGGCGTGCGAGCTTTCCCCGCACCCGGCTCTCCAGCGATCGTGTCCGTGATTACGCGGTTGGCGTCCTGGCGTGGATGGTTTCGTGGCAGGCGTCGCAGACGATCAACGTCTTGCGGCGCTTGTCTGCCATGAGTTTCATCCATGCTGGACGGTCTGCCTGTCCCGACGGGTCGAGATCGTTGAGTTTGCGCACCTGGTGGACTTGGATGTTGTCGGTGCGTTTACAGATCTCACACACCCCTCGCAGAAGTCGTTGAGCGACTTCCCGGTGGCGGTGCGGTGTCGGGTCAGGGACACGGTCGTATGGCACCGCGTTCCTGTCGCGTGTGAGGGGGATCCCCCCGAACCGTGCCACCAGTGGTTTCCTGCCCGGCCGCTGGACGGTGGCCTCGAAGCACGTTCGTTGTCCTCGCGGTGTGGAGATCTTCGCCCTGTGGCGGGCGGCCATCTTCAACAGCGACGACTTGTGCTTCGCTGCCAGGGTCCGCAGCATCGAGGTTCGCATGAACCATTCGAGCCGGTTGAGCCAGTAGACGTTCCCGGCGAGCAGGTAGTACTGGACGAGCCCTCGGTATTGTGCCCCGAACGTGGCGACGATCGTGTAGTCGTCTTGGTTGATCAGTTCAGGGCGGTGGGCGGGTTTGCCCCGCCGCGCGTACTGAGCGCATTTGGCTTTGATCACCGCGCGGGGGACTCGTAACTTGATCAGCCCGTCGGTCATTTTCCCTCCACCACGTTTGGTCACGCGATGGTCGTGGTGGGCGGTGATCTCGTAGCCGAGGAATCGTGCCGCCTGTGAGCGGGCGTTGGTGATCAGCGTCTTTTCTGCGGACAGTTCCAGCTTGAGTTCCTCGCGCAGGAACTGTGCCAGACGCTGCTTGATCTGCTCGGCTTCGATCTTCGGTCCGGTGAACCCGAGGAGGTGGTCGTCGGCGTATCGGGCATACCTTAACCGCCGGTAGCCTGGATCGTAAGGGTCGCTGGACGGCAGTGGCCGCCGTTGCTGACGTGCTCGGCGCACGACCACACGGTCTCCGCGCCGTCGACCCCGCTCGATCACCCCCGACAACCGGTGATACTCAGGGTTGTATTTCCTGTGTTGTCCTCGGGTGTATTCAGGAATCAATACCTGCTCCACAAAGTGGTCCAACTTGTGCAGGTAGATGTTGGACAGGATCGGGGAGGCTACCCCGCCTTGCGGCACACCGCTGACGGTGGCACCCCAAACCCAGTCCTCCAGGTATCCGGCGTGGAGCATGG
>NZ_JAEVHJ010000588.1:0-1993 GCF_016802855.1 Micromonospora sp. ATA51
AGCTCGTTGATCGGGGGGCTCGACCACTGTACGTACCCGTTCCCGTTCTTGCGACCTCCTGGCGGCGGCAAAGCCGGGCGGGCTGCCCGACGCCGCCGCCGCGCGGCGGTCACTGGAACAGGTTGACGTTCCGCTTCTCCGTGTCGAGGTAGTCGGCGGCGGAGTCGTCCACCGCCAGCTTGATGTCGCGCAGCATCGCCTGCAGGTCCTGCGAGGCGGACCGCCACCTCGCCTGCCGCTGCTCGTACGCCTCCCGGGCCTCACCGGTCCAGCTCGCCACCAGCGGCGCGGCGTCCCGTTCGAGCTGCCCGAGCTGGCTGTCCAGCGTGTTCAGCGCCTTCTGGATGTCCGCGCCGGCCTGTTGCAACGCGGCGAAGTTGACGACCAGCACACCGTGGTCCATCGGATCTCCCCTTCCGGTGAGGTCAGAGCGGCAACTGGATGCCGCGGTTGGTGCCGGCGACCCGGCTGGCGGCCTCGGTGTCCGAGACGTCGTACTGCTGGCCGGCGGTGCGGATCGCGGCGGCGGTCTCCCGCAGGGCCCGCTGCAGCGCGGCCTGGTCCTGCGACCACTGCTGCTTGACCTGCTCGAACGAGCGCCCGCCGGCGCCCCGCCAGGCCTGCTGCAACACCTCAAGCTCGGCCATCAGGCCGCTCAGCATGGTCTGCAGGGACTGGTCCACCTGCTCGAACTTCGCGGCGGTCTGCTGCATCACCGCGGCTTCTGCCTGGGTCTGGGACACCCGGACGTCACCTCGTCTCCTCGGTCGTGGCTGGTCGCGGGAACGACCACCGTGGACGAACCGTGGCGCGGGGCCGGCATCGTGGGGTGGGACGGCGGCGCGCTCGACGGAGCTCGTCGCTGACGGTAGCCGCCCGACTGCGCTTGTGCTACCCCTTCCGCATCCCCTGTGGACAACGGCTGGGTCCGCGAACCCTTACGATGAGCCACGCCATCGTCACCCGAGGATCGGCGGGAGGAGGCGCGGTGACGGCGACCAGGACCGGATCCCCGGCGCCGGCGACGGCCCGCCAGCCCCTGCCACCACAGTGGAGGCCGACCGGGGGGCGAACGGCCTCGGGGCCGCGGGCCGGTCAGGTCGTGGCGGCGCAGCTGGCCGTGGCGGTGCTCGTCGCCGCCGTCGGCCGGGGGCGGCCGTCACCGCCGCCGCCCTGCTGCTGGCCGCCCTGCTGCTGCCCACCGCGTGGGTCCGGGTCCACGGCCGCTGGCTCTTCGAGTGGCTGGTCGTCGGCCTGGCGTACCTCACCCGGCGCCGCGCCCTCCCACCGGCCGCCGGCCCGGCCGCCCTGGTGGACCTGGTGGCCCCCGGCGCCGGAGTGCGCTCCGCCGAGCTGGCCAGTGGTCCGGCCGCCGTGGTCGACGACGCCGCCGGGCTGACCGCGCTGCTGGAGATCGGCGACCCGGGTGACCTGCTCGGCGACGGCCGGCGCACCCTGCCGCCGCCGCTGTCCCTGCTGCCGGCCCTGAGCGTGGACAGCCCACCGGTTCGGATTCAGCTCCTGCTCTCCGCGTCGCCCGCCCCGGCACCGTCCGTCGGCGCCGGCACCGCCGGCACGTCGTACCGGCAGCTCACCGACGGGCGGCTGGCCGGGCGGGAGCGGGCGGTGCTCGCCGTCCGGGTGCTGCGCGTGGACGGCTGGTCGGACGAGGAACTGCGGCGCGCGCTGTCCGGCACGGTCCGGCGGATCGTCCGCCGGCTCGGGCCGCTGACCGGCCGCCCGCTGGGCGAGCCGGCCGCGCTGCGGGTGCTCGCCGAGCTGGCCCACCACGATGCCGGCGTACCCATCCGGGAGTCCTGGCAGACCGTCGGAGCCGGCGGGCTGCTGCAGACCACGTTCCGGCTACGGCGCTGGCCGGATCCGCGTACCGACGCCGCGCGGCGGCTGGTGCCCCGGCTGCTCGCGCTGCCGGCCACCGCCACCACCGTCTCGCTCTGCGTCGGCCCGCGCGCCGGGGCCGACGCCGCGCCGG
>NZ_JAEVHJ010000589.1:0-1984 GCF_016802855.1 Micromonospora sp. ATA51
TCGACCCAGCTTCCGCTGGGCAGGGACACACCACCTGAGGACCGGTCCGCGTTGCCGACGGGGGCGTCGGTGTCGTCGGTGGCGGCACCATCGCCGGGCCGGGGTGCTGGTGGGTGGTGACGAGGCGGCACCGAGTACGACGGCGCGCCGGTCGCCTGGCCCTGGGCGCAGGTCACCGCAGCGCTGACCGCCGGCTCATCGCCGCCCGATCCCGGCTCGCCGGCGACCGCAGCGGACGCCGGATCCGGCCCGGACGCGCCGACGGGCGCGACCGGTGGACCGTCCCCCGCCGGGGACGCCGCAGCGGCGGCGGACCCCGCCGTGGACCGGTTCCGGCTGCACCGGGCCGCCGCGACCCGACTTGCGGCGGCGGCCGGCCGGCGGCCGGTGCTCGTGGTCCTGGACGACCTGCACCGGGCCGACGCGGACACCCTCGACCTGCTGACCGCCCTGCTCGCCGGGCCGGAGCCGGTCACCGGGCCGGTGTTCGTCGTCGGCACGTTCCGCGCCACCGAGATCTCCCCGGGGCTGACCGCGACCCTGGCCCGGCTCGCCCGGACCGAACCCGTCCGGGTCTATCTCGGCGGCCTGTCGGAGGCGGCGACCGGGGAGGTCGCGGGCGCCGTCGTCGGGCGGGAGCTGGAACCGTCGACCGTGCGGCTGCTCCACCGGCGCAGCGGCGGCAACCCGTTCTTCGTCCGGGAGCTGGCGAGGCTGCTCGCGGCCGAGGGCGACGCGGCCCTGGCGGCGGTCCCGGCCGGCGTGCGGGACGTCATCCGGCACCGCCTGGGGCAGCTGCCGGAGGCCACCCGGACCGTGCTGCGGCAGGCCGCGGTGATCGGCCGGGACGTCGACCCGGAGGTGCTCGCCGCAGTCGCCGGCGAGGACGCCATGCTCGACGCGCTGGACCGGGCCGGGCCGGCCGGCTTCCTGACCGGGCCGCACCCGGTTCACCCACATCCTGGTCCGCGACACCCTCTACGGGGACCTGTCCGCGCCGCGCCGGGCCCGCTGGCACACCGAGGTCGGGGAGGCGATCGAACGGCTGCGCCCGGACGACGTCGCCGCGCTGGCGCACCACTCACCCAGGCCGCGGCCGAGCCACCGCCCCGCGCGCCGCCCGCTACGCCACAGCCGCCGCCGAACGGGCCGAACGGCGCCGCAACCCGCACGAGGCGGCCCGCCTCTGGCAGCAGGCGGTCGCCGCCCACGACCGGGCGGGTGGGCAGGACGTACGCGGGCGGCTGGGCGCGGTGATGGGGCTGGGCCGGGCGCTGGCCGTGACCGGACACCTGGCGCAGACCCGCCGGCTTCGGGCCGAGGCCGTCGCCTCCGTCGAGCGAATCGACGATCCGGTGCTGACCGGGACCGTGCTGGCGGCCTTCGACGTCCCGGCCGTCTGGACCCGCAACGACGACGAGGACCTCTCCCGCCGGGTCGTCGAGGCCGCCGAACGCACCCTGGCGGTGCTCCCCGCCGAGCAGGCGGAACAGCGCAGCCGGCTGTTGAGCACCCTGGCCCTGGAGCTGCGCGGCACCACCACCGACCGTGGCCGCCGGGCGGCCGCAGAGGCGGAGGCGATCGCCCGGCGACTCGGCGACCCGGCGCTGCTGGCCTTCGCCCTCAACGCCCGCTTCATGCACACCTTCCGGCGGACCGGCCTCGCTCCCGAACGTGCCCGTCTCGGCGCGGAGCTGGTCGACCTGGCCGCCCCGCACCAGCTGGTGACCTTCGAGGTGCTCGGGCACCTCATCGGCCTGCAGGCGCGGTGCGGGCTCGGCGACCTGGCCGCCGCCGACGCCCACGCCCGCGCCGCCGACCGGCTGGCCGAGCGGTACGAGCTACCGCTCGTCGGCGTCTTCACCCGGTGGTACGCCGCCCTGCGGCCGGCCGTCGACGGGGACCGCGCGGCGGCGGAGGTCGCGTACCGGGCCGCCGAGGCTCGGCTCGCCGGCAGCGGGATACCGGGCATGGCTCACGGGCT
>NZ_JAEVHJ010000590.1:0-1975 GCF_016802855.1 Micromonospora sp. ATA51
CGTGATCAAAACGGTCAGGACCATCGGCGTCATCCCGCCACGCCGCAGACCCCCGGATACCCACCCAACACCATGATCAACTTAGGCTACGCGGCATTGACCCCAAGCCCCACCAGACCTGCGAGCCGCACTGGCCTCCATCACACGGCCCGTCGACGACTACGCCCGCCGCGCCCGTCTTCCCCTGGCCGCATGAAAACTTGACCCAAGTGTGAAGAAACCAGCGACCAAAGATCGTTAGCCCTGATGCCCCGCGCCTCGATTCGGCCCAGGTCGTCGAGGTGAAACGGGTGGATCTGGCCGATCTCGATCCGGAAAGCTCGTTGATGGGGGTGGTCGAGGGCGGCCGATACCTGATCGAGACCTTGTGGCTGGGACTCCTCCTGAGGTCGGGAAACGACGCGGCCAACGTGTTGGCCCCGCGTCGGCGGCGGCAAGAACGGCAGGCAGGGCGGAGTCGACGCGATGAACCAGGAGGCACGTCGGCTGCGGGCGAACCACTCCCACGCGGTGACGCCCTCGGGTCTGGACGGCCCCGGTCAGTACACCAGCGCGTGCGACCTGGCGCTGATCGCCCGGGCCTGCTTCGCCCGCGAGGACTTTCGGAGATACATCGCAACCCGCGTGGCGTACGTTCCGGCACAGCCGGGAAAGCCGGGCTTCCAGATCGTCAACGACAACACTCTGCTGGACCGCGTTTCCGGCATGCTGGGCGGGAAGACGGGCTTCAGGCAACTGGCCCGGCAAAAGTACGTCGGCGTGGTGGAACGCGACGGGTGCGGCTCGTGGTGAGCCTGCTCGGTGCCGAGACCGCGCCGCTGGGGAGCTCCGGGGAGGCCCTAGCCCTGCTCGACTGGGGCTTCGCGCTTCCTCCCGACGCGACCGTAGGCCGCTTGGTCTCACCCGAAGAGAAGCAGTCTTGGTCATTTTCATTGCTGGCCGGGCTGGGCGTGGGTGCTGCCGTCACACTCGTGGTCATGATCGTGGCAACTTTCTGGTGGCGTAGCAGGCCGCGCCGTGGAGCCGCCTCACGGTGAAGGGGGCGCGTAACCCGGTGAAGCATTGCTCGGCATCGGGTTCATTGTTCAGCCCGCAAGGCGCGATGTTGTGCAGGTGGGCGATGCCGGATGCCTCACCGCCCGATGTGCTCTCATGTTTGAGACGGCATCTCGACTTGGGTCGCCTTCCTCACCTGGTGGCGGAGTTCGTCACATCCGCCGCCACCGACATTGCATTGAGTGCCCTGGAGGCGAACGGAGATGATTGTGCAACCGACGTGGCTCGTGATGCTTTCGTGGGCTGTGCTCTTTGTGGGGTTGGCCAGCACCGTCGTTGTCGTTGTTGACCAATTTATTTTTGGATATCGTCAGCCGGTCAAGGTCATGGAGATTGTCTGGCCGGCGACCGCCCTCTACCTTGGCCCAGCAGCCGTCCTGGCCTACAGAAAGTGGGGTAGACCCCAGTCTCCCCGGTGGCTGGACCGGCACGGCAACCCGCCCAGGAGGTCGCGACATGCTCCTACGATAATCCAAGTTTATCATTGTGGGACGCACTGCACTCTGGGTGTCATCATTGCTACGCCTATCACCTACGGCGTTGGCCTCGAAATATTCGGCAGCACACTGTGGCCCGAAGTCGTTGGCGACTATGTAGGTGCAGTGGCCATAGGCGTTGCATTTCGCTACTCTGCTGAGGCTCACACGGGTGGTCGAAGAGCGTGGGCCGCAATGCGGAAATTTTTCAGGAGCGACCTGCTGACCGTGTCCGTCTTCGAGCTCGGCCTATTAGGTTGGCTGGCGCTAATGCATTTTCTTGTTTTCCACGAGGCCCTGCGGCCTGGTAGTCCGGTGTTTTGGCTCATTATCCAGGTCGGGCTGATCATCGGCTTCTTCGCCGCTTGGCCGCCAACCTCGTTGCTGATCCGCCGCGGCGTCAAAACGGAATTGCTGGGCACGCCGCAGTAGGTGGTGATGCG
>NZ_JAEVHJ010000591.1:0-1972 GCF_016802855.1 Micromonospora sp. ATA51
CGGCCCCGACGACGACTTCGAGGCCGCCGTCCGCGACCTGGTGGCGCGACTGCGGGCGACCTGACTGGGACCTGAACCGGTAGGGCCTTCAGGAATCACTCAGCTGATCGACGAGGACCCCGCGGAGGCGCTGGCGCACGCCCTCGCCGCCCGTCGGCTCGCCTCGCGGATCTCCGCGGTGCGGGAGGCGGTCGGGCTGGCCGCGTACCACGCGGGGGAGTGGCAGACGGCCATCGCAGAGCTGCGCACGTACCACCGGATGACCGGTCTGCAGAGCCACCTGGCGGTGCTGGCCGACTGCGAGCGGGCCCTCGGGCGTCCGGAGCGGGCGATCGACCTGTTCCGGGGCGCCGACCGGGAGAAGCTCGACCGGTCGGTGGCGATCGAGCTGCTGATCGTGGCCGCCGGGGCGCGGGGCGACCTCGGCCAGAAGGACGCGGCCGTGGCGATGCTCCAGGTCCCCGAGCTGACCGCCGACTCGCCCGAGCCCTGGGCCGCGCGGCTGCGCTACGCGTACGCCGACGCGCTGCTCGCGGTGGGCCGGCGCGAGGAGCGCGGGAGTGGTTCTCCCGGGCCGCCGACCTGGACTCCGAGGGGGAGACCGACGCGGCGGAGCGGCTGCTCGAGCTCGACGGCGTGGTGATCGAGGGCGACGAGGAGGACGAGGAGTCCCCGGTCGAGGACATCGCCGCCGGACCGGGCGCCCCGGGCGCCGTGCCGGCCCGTCCCGACACCGACCTCACCGGCGGTGACAGCGAGCCGGACGAGGACACGGACGTCGACGACCAGGACGACGACGACCAGGACGACGACGACCAGGACGACGACGACCAGGACGACGAGGACGAGGACGAGGACGACGACCTCGACGGCGACGCCAGCCACGACGACGAGGACGACGACCTCGACGACGAGGACGACGACCGGGACCGTGGCGGCGACGCCCGGTACGGCGAGGGCGACGACCTGGCCGAGGACGAGCTGACCGACGACGAGGCGCGCGTGGTCGCCGACCAGGCCCGGTCCGGCGAGACCGGCTCGGCGGGCGGCACGAGCGGCGCGACCGGCGGCGAGCCGGTCCGCGGGTCGGAGTCGGACCAGTAATGACCGCGGACGCGGGGAACGGCTGGTCGACGGGTACACCCTGGTGGTCTTCGACCTCGACGGGGTGATCTACCTGATCGACCGGCCGATCCCCGGTGCCGTCGAGGCGGTCGGCCGGCTGCACGCCGACGGCAGGGCGGTGGCATACGCCACCAACAACGCCTCGCGCCGCTCCAGCGAGGTGGCCGACCTGCTCACCGGCATGGGCGTCCCAGCCCGGCCGGAGGAGGTGCTCACCTCGGCCGCCGCCACCGCCGAGCTGCTGCGCGACCGGCTTCCCGCCGGCGCGCCGGTGCTGGTGGTGGGCGCGGAGGCGCTGCGCGCCGAGATCCGTGCCGTCGGCCTGCGCCCGGTGTCCCTGGCCGAGGAAGAGCCGGCCGCCGTGGCCCAGGGTTACGGCCCGCAGGTCGGCTGGGTGGACCTGGCCGAGGCGTCGCTGGCGGTCCGCGCCGGCGCCCCCTGGTACGCCACCAACACCGACCGCACGCTGCCCAGCGACCGGGGCCCGCTGCCGGGCAACGGGTCACTGGTGGCCGTGCTGCGGACCGCCCTGGAGCGGGATCCCGACGTGGTGGTCGGCAAGCCGGAGCCGGCGCTGTTCGCCACCGCCGCCCGTCGGGCGGGCACCGGGCGGACCCTGGTCGTCGGCGACCGGTTGGACACCGACATCGAGGGTGCCCGTCGCGCCGGGCTGGACAGCCTGCTGGTGCTCACCGGCGTCAGCGGCGTACCCGAGCTGCTGGCCGCCCCCGAGGCGCGCCGGCCGACGTACGTCGCGATGGACCTCGCCGGGCTCTTCGACCCGGCGGCGGTGGTCCGGCTGCCCGGCGTGCCCGACGGCCGGGGTTGGTCGGCGGCGGTGACCGAC
>NZ_JAEVHJ010000592.1:0-1967 GCF_016802855.1 Micromonospora sp. ATA51
GGTACGCCGCCGCCCACCTCGCGGCGCTGCGCGCGGCGCCGCCCTGCTCGCCGCCCGGGCCCGCCCCGCGCCCACCCGCCGCAACCGGATCACCAGCGTCTGGGTCCTGCTCTCCAGCGTCGCCCCCGAACTCGACGAGTGGGCCCGCTACTTCGCCGCCGGCGCCGGCAAGCGGGCCGCCGCCGAGGCCGGCATCCCCCGGGTGGTCACCGCCCGGGGAGGCCGACGACCTGCTCCGCGCCGCCGAGCAGTTCGTGACGGTGGTGGAGACCGCGCTCGGCCTGGCGCACCAACCGGCGCTCGACGGGATCGCCGCCTGACCTTGGCGCCCCGGCCACCGGCGGGAGCCGGATGTGGCCGGCGCCGGGACACGTGGATGCGGCCGACGCCCAGCGCATCGGCTGATCCACGGCAGCGCCGCACTTTCTTATCCAGCAGCACGACCTGATCCAGCAGCACGACGACGGGGGCAGGTCCCCGCGCGACACGACGGGGGGTTGGTCCGATGGCGGGCCGCATGGTGGTCGGTTCCGCCGCACTGGCCGATCTGGTGCGTCCGGCGAGCGCACCCGACCCGGCGGGCGGCCACCGGGTGCTGCCGGTCCGGCCGGAGCTGACCGGGCTGCTGCCCAATCGCGGGCTGCGCCGCGGCAGCACCATCGCCATCGGCTCCGGGCAGCCCCGGCGCAGCGGTGCGACGTCGCTGATCCTGGCGCTGCTCGCCGAGGCGTCCCGGGCCGGCTCGTGGTGCGCCGTGGTCGGGGTCCCCACCTTCGGGGCCGGCGCGGCGGCCGAGGCCGGGATCGCCCTGGACCGGCTGGCCCTGGTGCCGAATCCGGGGCCGGAGTGGCCCACCGTCATCGCCGCGCTCATCGACGGGGTGGACGTGGTGGTCACCGCCGTGCCGACCACGGTCTCCGCCTCGGTCGCCAACCGGCTGGCCGCCCGCGCCCGGCAGCGCGGCAGCGTGCTCGTCCCGTATGGCCGGTGGGACGGCGCGGACGTCACGTTGCAGGTGGTCCGGGGCGTCTGGGAGGGGCTCGGGCCGGGCCGGGGGCGGCTGCGACGCCGGGAGGTGACCGTCTCGGCGCGCGGGCGCGGCGCGGCCGCCCGCCCGAAGGAGATCAAGGTCTGGCTGCCCGGTGACGGACTCACCCGGGTCATCCCCCGGGCGACCGGGGTGGCCGGGCCGGGCGCGGGCGGCTCCGCCCGGTGACGCCGGCCGCCTCGGCTGCCCTCGCCATCCCGTCCCGCCGCGGCGCGCTCACCCTGGTCGGTCCGGCATGACCGCCGGTGTGAGCGATGTGCCGGGTGTCCGCCGGGGAGGGCCGGCATGAGCGGTGCGCCGGTGCGGACGCTGCTGCTCTGGTGCCCGGACTGGCCGGTCCTCGCCGCGGAGATCGTCGACGGGGTGCCCGCCACCGACCCCGTCGCGGTGCTGCACGCCAACCGGGTGGTCGCCTGTTCCGAGCGGGCTCGCGCCGAGGGGGTGCGTCGAGGGCTGCGCAGGCGCGAGGCGCAGGGGCGCTGCCCGCAGCTCACCGTCGTCGAGTACGACCCCGGCCGGGACGCCCGGGCGTTCGAGCCGGTGGTCGCCGCCGTCGAGGAGGTGGCCGCCGGGGTCGAGGTGGTCCGCCCCGGGGCCTGCGCGCTGGCGGCCCGGGGTCCGAGCCGTTACCTCGGCGGTGAGGAGGCGGCGGCCGAGCGGATCATCGAGCACGTCGCCCAGTCCTGCGCGGTGGAGAGCCAGGTCGGCGTCGCCGACGGGGTCTTCGCCGCCGGGCTGGCCGCCCGGGACGGGCGGATCGTGCCGCCCGGCGGGACGCCGGAGTTCCTGGCCGCCCTGCCGGTCGAGGCGCTCGGCCGCCCGGCCCTGGCCGACCTGCTGCGCCGGCTGGGGGTGCGTACCCTCGGGGGCTTCGCCGCGCTGCCCGCCGGCGACGTGCTGGCCCGGTTCGGCTCGACGG
>NZ_JAEVHJ010000593.1:0-1965 GCF_016802855.1 Micromonospora sp. ATA51
CGGGCTGGAGTCCTGGACCGGCAGTCTGGTCCGGTGGCGATCGGTCCTGTCCTGCAGGATCTGCTTCACCTTGTGGTGTGGGGTGTGCAGGGCGATGTCGGGGTCGCCGGCTCGTTGCAGGATGTTGATCGCGGCGTTCACGTCGGCCTGCCACACCACCCGGCACAAGGTGCAGTGAAGCCGGTCCCCGCCGCGTCGGCCGAGCCGGCCGCAGCGGTGACAGGTTTGTGAGGTGTAGGCGGCGTTGACGTGTACGAGCGCAGAACCTCTGCGCTCCGACACGCTTGCTAGGGCCTCGGCGGTGACTCCTTTGGTCCACGCGGCGAGGCGCCGGTTGACGTTCTTGCCGAGCGTTGTGCGTCCGGCGAAGGTCTTGGTGAGGTCTTCGGCAACCACCGTGGCGGCCTTGTCGACGACCCGGTGCACGGCGGTGAAGATCTCGCTGCGGACCTGGGACCGGTGCCGGGCGGCCTGTCGGTCCCGCTTCACGTAGCCCAGGTTGTTGGCCTTGATCCGCTGCGCTTTGGCGTGGTTGCCGCGCTGGGCGGCGGTGTTCGCGATCGACCGTAGCTTGGCCCGCCGGCGGTTGCGTTCGGTCAGTCGGTCCGACTCGGCGGTCAGCAGTTGCCCGAGTCGGACGCCGTGATGTTCTCCGTCGGAGTCGGTCAGCGCCTCGGTGTAACCCTTGTCGACCCCGACCACGTGCTCACCGCACGGCCGCCGCGACGACCGTAGTTGCGCTGCGTCGATCTGATAGTGCACCTCGACCCGGCCATCGCGCAGGATCAGTCGCAGCGTCCCGGTCGGGGCGACAGTGGTCGACAGCGGGATCTTGACCAGCTTGTAGCGTTCGAGTCCCGGGATGGCCAGCCACAGTCGACCGCTGCCGTCGACCTTGGTGTTATGCCGGTCGGCGCGCACGACGATCTGATCGTGGGTGCGGTTCTTGCCGCGCCTCCAATGTTTACGCATCTGCCGGGCCAAGAACGGGTCGGCGGCCCACTGGTCGGCCTTCAGTGCGGTGAACAGCCGCTTCCGTTCGGTCGGATCGCTCGTGCGCCGGTCGATCGCGCGGCGCACCTTCACCTTGGCAGAGGCCATGTTCGCCGCGATGTCGGCCATCGCGTCGCGAACAGTTTCCTTCCACGCATTCGCCAGCGTCCCGAACTGAGCGTGCGTGCCGTCGGCCAGCCACCGGTCCCGGACCTGCCGATCGGTCAGCCCGGACCCCACCCCACGGATCGAGCCGTAGCGCTGCCACACCTCACTACGCACCCGGCCCAGCCGGCGCGCCTGCTCCACCAGGGCGGCGTACTTGCCCGGGTTGAGGCGGTCCGAGTAGGCGATCCGGGTGACCTTCACTGGTCTCCGCCCGTCGTCAGGTCCGCCCCTTTGAGTTCCTTCTCGTAGCGCCGCAGCCCGTACAGTCGACAGGAGAAGGTATGCACGATCGCCAGCAGGTCCTCGACCATCTCCTGCTGAGGCGACAGTGCTTCCTGGTTAGCGACGACGATCTCGCAGTTGTTGCGGGCCGCCACGTGCTCCAGGAATTCGAAGCCGAACCGGGCCAGTCGGTCCTTGTGGGCCACCACCAGCGTGGCAACCTCACCCCGGTCGATCGCGTCCATCAGCGCCAGGAACTTCTTGCGGCGCAGGTTCAGCCCGCCGCCGACCTCGCTGACCCACTCGTCCACGGCCAGCCCGCGGGCCAGGCAGAACTGCTGCATCGACTCGACCTGCGAGGCCAGGTCGGCCTTCTGGCCCGGGGACGACACCCGGCAGTACACCACGACCCTCCGGCGGTCGGCGTCCAAGCCCGGCTGCAGCACCTTGCGCACATCGGAGTCGTCGAAGTAACGCTGACCCGACGGCAGCCGGCGCACGCTGATCCGCCCCTCCGCCTCCCAGCGACGCACCGTGCCCACCGAGCGGCCCACCCGCTTGGCGAACTCCCCGATCCGATAA
>NZ_JAEVHJ010000594.1:0-1950 GCF_016802855.1 Micromonospora sp. ATA51
GTGGAGCGAGCGACCTCTCCGATGTGGCCAGACAGCCAAGCAGTGCATCGCGCGCCCTGCTAGCAGCGGGTATGACAGACTGCAGCAAGAAGTCAGGCAGGGACTCCAAGGGGGCAAGCGTGTCAGGTTCCCGCCGGCCCCCTCGCCCTAGAAGTAACGCCGAACCATTTGGCGAGGTAAGGCCGCCAGTCGCACTTGACAGCGATAAGTGGCTGACTAATCGGGCTATCAGCGAGCGCCTCAACCGAGAAATCCCGGGTTTTGGCCAGCTCGTCGATCAGATGCATTTTTCGATGCTTTCGGCCGGCAGACGATTCCACAATGCAACCCCGAGCGGCGCTTCGCTCGAAGTATTTGGTCAAGCCACAAATGATTTTAACGACCTGCTCTTTGACCTCTATGACGGGCGCGGACGTCCTGCAACCCGTGCCGCTCGCGCGCTTGTCGAGCATCTGATCAATCTCTGTGATGTCCTCGCAGACGCGAACCTGGCGGAACGATACCTTGCGCACCGTGCGCTAACTCCGCTGATTGAAGCGGAAGCGGAAGTTGGGTTGAGTTTGCTGAAGGGGCGCGAACAAAAAGCTGAGGAACATCGCCTCAAGTCACAGGCTCGGCGCCACAGACAGGAGGCCCAAGAGGCCATTGCCAAGTACGGCCCCGGCTTCCGTAGGTCATGGACCGAGCGAAACCTGTATGACCGGTCACGCCAGTACGGTCATGAGAGGTTCTACCACTACTACCGCCTGTCGTCTCAAGTTCTTCATGGGGCTTCCGGAGGGGCGAAGGAGTCCATCCGAGAAATCGATGGAAGACACGTCCACCGCTCGGGATCAGCCTTGGCGCTTCTACCCTCTGCCTATGCCGAGGGAGTTCGGGCATTCAAGATTATTCTTCAGGCCATGGCGGATGCGACGCCTCTGGTCGATGCAACAGAGGCAATGAAATTGTGTGATGCCCTCCTGACCGCTTGGCCCTTCTATCGAAAGGCAGTCCTGAAAGTCGACCGGGCGCTATGGCCCGCCTCTGCGCCCGTGGGTCCGTTCGCTGTACTGGCTGTCTCTCGTTCCGGTAAACGGCGGTGGTTCTGCCACGAGCCGGAACTGGGGCTGATCGTGGAAGCGCACCCTCCCGACGCAGATCAAATGACAGAGGTGCAGCGCAAGAACGTAGATCTATTGGCCGCAAATATTGCTGACGACATGTTTGCAGATAGCGACCAATGGATAACAATTGTTGTGGCCAACGTGACGGTGAATCCCCGCCCTGGCGCGCCTTGGATTAACGCAGCAGCTATTCTTGTGCCGGACAGTTTTGGTCGCCGGCTCGCTCGGCCCCGGCCCACTGACCCGGCCGAGCTGCCTCAAGTCTTGCGCTCGTGTGGCGTGAATTGGCTTCCACCGGAGATGCCTAGCCGTTGAGCGCCGATGCTCGGGCGTGCTCACGGATTCTAGCCAGCCAGCCAAGCCCATCACCCGCTCTCCCGCCTACACTGGTGCAGGTATGCATCGGTGCATGGCCGGAGGTGAGCATGGGTGGCTCGGCGCACCGGGAGCGGGTTGCCGCTGAACTGAAACGCATCCGAGAGGGCTTGGGCGTGCCTGGCGAGGAGGTAGCTGCCGCTCTGGGCTGGTCTCAACCCAAGGTGTCTCGCATCGAAAATGCTCGGATCGCCGTCAGCACCCGGGATCTAGCCACACTCCTTCATTACTACGGCGTGCCGGAGGAGATCCGGGCGGAGCTGCTAGCGGTGACCGCTGATGACGAGGGCTGGTGCAGGTATGCATCGGTGCATGGCCGGAGGTGAGCATGGGTGGCTCGGCGCACCGGGAGCGGGTTGCCGCTGAACTGGAAACGCATCCGAGAGGGCTTGGGCGTGCCTGGCGAGGAGGTAGCTGCCGCTCTGGGCTGGTCTCAACCCAAGGTGTCTCGCATCGAAAATGCTCGGAT
>NZ_JAEVHJ010000595.1:0-1932 GCF_016802855.1 Micromonospora sp. ATA51
GGCGCAGGTCAGGTCGTGCAGATGTCCGGACATCGCCTCGGAGGTCCAGATCGGTAGCCCGTCCGGGCGCATCACGGCCTGAATGTTCGCGCCGAAGTCGCGGTGTTTCCCGGAGTACCACGCGTCGATCGTGTCGCCTTTCACGCTCACGGTGGTCTCGGCGAGGCGGTCGGTGTCGAACAGCTTCCCGTCCAGGATCACGTGCGACCAGCCGTCGGCAGCGACCCGGGTGAGGGCGTCGTGCAGGGTGGGTGTCTGCGCCGCCAGGACCCGCACGGCCTCGGCGACGTACCGGTAGGCGGTCGCCCGCGACACCCCGAAGCCCGCCCCGAGGGTGGTCTTGTCCTCGCCCTTGCGGAACCACACCAACACCAGAAGCGCCTGGTAGAAGCAAGTCAGGGCTCGCGTGCCCGATCGGGTGCCCACTGTCCGACGCTCGGCTCGCAACAGCCGTGCCACGTGCTGGACGAGTTCCCTGGGTACGTCGAGCATGGCACGATAGGCGATCACGTGGGGTCCTCACTTGCTGGGCTGATCTTGTGGTGAGAACTGCCTACCGAGGGCCCCACGTCCTCTTCCAGCACCGTCCGGCAAGGACGGATTCGCGCGTGTCGTACAGGTCAGACGACCATCCTTGTTGAGATCACCTCACTGAGGGAGATCAGGTAGATCGTCGTACCCGCGCGCGCTGGTCGTATCGTCATCGGCGACCTTGCACACTGACCAAGCGACATTGCGATCAGAACCCGCGGTTGCCGCTTGACGTAGGAGAAGCTCGTGGCATCTAAACGCCCACCGGGTCGGCCCCCGGTGTCGTCGCGCCAAGAAGTGGAAGCGGCCGCAGTCGAGCTCTTCTTGGCGCACGGCTTCGAGCAGACCACGGTCGATGACATTGCAGCCGCCGCCGGAATCGGTCGATCCACCTTCTTCCGCTACTTTCGGACAAAGGCCGACATCCTCTGGCTGCCGTTCGACGACCATCTCAAGCATCTGACGGCCAGCCTTGCCGAGCGCCCGCTCGCCGAGCCGCTGACGACGGCGATCATTCGCGGAGTCATGCAGGCGATGCGCGAGAGCGGTGACCCCCGTGGCGTCTGGCTCCGCAGATTCGTCGCGCAAGAGGAGCAGGCCCTCCAGGAGCTGGAGTCGGTGCGCTGGTCTCGGTGGGCGGCCGTGGTGGCCGACTTTGCCGCCAAGCGGCTTTCCGGAGTGCGCGGCGAGCTCGCCGCCGCCATGTTGGGCGGGGCAACTCAAGCGCTGATTCGGTCAATGATGCGCCGAAGGGCCGAACGGGATATGCGCACCGAGACGGTTCTGGACGAGATCGAGCGGGAGCTGCATGTGACGCTCGACCCTCTCCAAGCGTGGCTGGAACAGATCGGAAGCTGAGCCTCGGCCACCTTGTTTTGGGACTGAGTCCCGATATACTCGGGGAGAAACGGACTCTGCACCAGATCGGTGGGGCCGAATAGCGCGCGAGGGAGCGTCTCTCATGGTTGAGGATGCGTTTGACTACATCGTCGTCGGGGCCGGAGCTGCTGGCGCGGTGCTGGCGAACAGGCTTACGGCGAACCCGACGGTCTCGGTCCTGCTGCTGGAGTACGGCGGACGGGACCGCAATCCCATGCTGTACGTCCCTAAGAGCCTGGTAAATAAGGGTTTCAGGTGTGTTGGTGGCGGGCGAGGCGGCGGGTCATGACGATGATCATGGCCCATTGGACCATCGCGGCGTGGTGGTCGGGTAGCCGTTCGTAGTCTCGGACCGTGCGTCGGCACCGGTTGATCCAGGAGAACGTGCGCTCGACCGCCCATCTGCGGTGCAGGACGACGAACGTGGTCTGCCCGGCGAGCTTCGCGACGATCTGCACGGTCAGGGTGAGGTGGGCGGCGGCCCAGCCGACGAGCCGGCCGGCGTAGCCGCTGTCGGCCCAG
>NZ_JAEVHJ010000596.1:0-1929 GCF_016802855.1 Micromonospora sp. ATA51
GCCGCCGGCGGGCCGGCGGGACCGGGGTCGCCGCCCGCGATGAGCCAGCCGCCGCTGGCGCCGATCACGGCCAGCAGCGCCACCGCCAGCCCACCGCCGAGCAGTAGTCTGACCCGGTCCGGCCCCTGGTCAGCCGGCCCGGGTGCGGTCTGCCGCTCCGGGTACCCGTCCGTCATCACGTCCACCGCCTCATCACCGGCGACCGTAGCCCCCGCCACCAACCCCCGGCCGCGACCGGTTCCGGCTGCCCGCCACGACTCGCCGAGCCGACCCTGGGACGCTACGCTCCCCGGCATGGCCAGACGGGGCTGGGGAGGATCGGTCGCCATCGCGATCGGCGTCGCTGCCGGTGCGGGCGCGGCGCAACTGGGTTTCGGCTACGGCCTGGGCATCATCAACTGGACGCCGAACGACGCGGCCCGGGTCGACGCGGCGTGGGTGGCGAGCCTCGCCTGGGCCACCTGGATCTCCGCCACCTCGGTGGTCGCGGGCGCGGTCTGCGCGCAGCGGCTGCGGGCGCGGGGCGGCGAGGACGAGGAACCGGGCCGGACGCTGGGGAAGCTCACCCTGGCCGTCGCCGGGGCGGTCGGCGCGCTGATCACGGTGCTCCTGGTCGCCGTACCGGCCCGCGCGGCGCGGGTGCCGGACACCTTCTCCCCGCAGACTGTCGCCGCCGGCTACGCCGCCGTCGGACTGCTGGTCGGCGTGCTCGTGGCGGCCTGGGCGCTGCACTCGAGGGCGGCCGCCACCAACCTGATCGCGACGACCGGATGGCTCTGGCTGCTCGCCGTGGTCTCGGTGGTCGACAGCGTGCTCGCCGGACGGGGCCTGACCAGCGCGCAGCTCGGCATCTGGCAGATCAGCGCCGACAGTGACCGGTTCTGGATCCGGGACTACTTCTACTGGCCGGGCGCACTCCTCGCGATGGGCTCCGCGCTGGTGATCGGCGCGCTGGCCGCCCGGCGTACCGCACGGCTGGCGGAGCGGCGGGTCGGGGCGGCGGCGTCCGGAGCGGCCGGCCCGCTGCTCGTGGCGGTGGCGTACCTGCTGGCCGTGCCGAGGCTCGCCGCAATCGCCGCTGAGCAGGTCTCGGCCCACCTGATCGCCCCGTACGCGGTGATCGCCGGGGTGGGCGGCTCGGTCCTGGTGGCCGCGCTGGCCCAGCGGGCGGAGCGCCGCACCGTCGCGCCGGACGGGGTGACCGTGCCCCGGCAGCGCACCGCCGGGCCCGACGAGCTTCCCACCGGCACCACCCGGGGGACGCTCGACCTGCCGCCCGGCGGCGAGGCGCCGGAGCGCTACGCCGCGTTCACCGAGGAGATGGTGGACGCCGTCCTGGCCCACGGCGGCACGCTGAAGGCCGAGCACGGCACCGGCCGGGTGATGGCGCCGTACGTCCGCCGGCAGTTCGGCGACGAGCTCTACGCGGTGATGCGCGAGCTGAAGACGCTCTGCGACCCCGACGGCGTGCTCAACCCCGGCGTGCTGCTCAGCGACGACCCCGACGTCCACCTGCGGCACCTGAAGACCGTGCCGACCGTCGAGCCGGAGGTGGACCGCTGCGTCGAGTGCGGCTACTGCGAGCCGGTCTGCCCCAGCCGGGATCTCACCACCACGCCCCGGCAGCGGATCGTGCTGCGCCGGGAGATCGCCGCCGCGCAGGCCGACGGCGACGAACGGCTGGCCCGCGAACTCCAGGACGACTACGACTACGACGCGGTCGACACCTGTGCGGTCGACGGCATGTGTGCCACCGCCTGCCCGGTCCTGATCAACACGGGTGACCTGGTGAAGCGGCTGCGCGCCGAGCGCAACGGCGGCCTCGCCCAGGCCGGCTGGCGGGGCGCCGCCACCCGCTGGGGCGCCGCCACCCGCGGCATGGCCCGGGGCCTGGACCTGGCCGGCAGCCTGCCGCCGGCGCTGCCCGAG
>NZ_JAEVHJ010000597.1:0-1895 GCF_016802855.1 Micromonospora sp. ATA51
CGGATCATCCGCGACAACCAAGAAACCCATGGCCCCTGGCGGGGCCACCCACAGGTGGGTGAAACTCGGTCGGCGGTGTCGCTCGCCGTCGCCGATTGCGCTTGGTGCCCTCGCGGTGCCTGAAACCAAGAATGGTGTTGGAGCCCGTCCCTGGTATCCCAGGTTGTTGCCCCCCCGGTGCACGTGTCTCAGTGTCATGAGTCTATGACGGGCTCTGCGAGCGACGCCGTCCCAGGTTGAGCCGATCGGGACGGAGGCGCGTGGTTGGACGTGTTGTACTCGCATGTCGCGGGGATCGATGTGCATAAGCAGCAGGTCACGGTGAGTGTGCGGACCCCGGATCCGCGGCGTGCGGCACGGCGGGAGAAGACCAAGACGTTCCGCACGTTCTACGCGGACCTGTTGGCGATGGCGTCATGGCTGGTCGAACACGGGGTGACGCGGGTGGCGATGGAGTCGACCGGCCCGTACTGGTGGCCGGTGTACTCCGCGTTGCGGGAGGCCGGCGGGCCGGGCCTGGCGATCGACGTGGTCAACGCCGCGCACGTCAAAGCGGTCCCGGGTCGTAAGACCGATGTCAAGGACTCGCAGTGGCTGGCCCGGCTGTTGGAGGTCGGGTTGTTGCGGGGTAGTTTCCTGCCCCCGGACGACATCCGGCAGATTCGGGATCTGACCCGGTATCAGACGAAGCTGACCGAGGAACGCAGCCGGGAGAAACAGCGGCTGCTCAAGGTCCTGGAAGCGGCCGGGATCAAGCTGGACGTCGTCGCGTCGGACACGTTCGGTGTGTCGGGCCGGTCGATGCTGGACGCTTTGGTGGCCGGGGAACGTGACTCGGTCGTGTTGGCCGGGCTGGCCCGTGGGGTGCTGCGGAACAAGACCGAGGATCTACGGCTGGCGTTGGCGGGCCGGTTCACCGCCCATCACGGTCAGATGATCGGGTTTCACCTGACCCGTCTCGATCACCTCGACCAGATGATCACCCAGGTTCGGGAGAAGATCGGCCATACCGGCCACCCCGGCACCACCAGGCGGCCCGGGACCGCACCGTCCGGTCTGGTCGCCCTGTTCGCCGAACAGATCCGGCTCCTGGCCAGTATCCCCGGGATCGGGGACCGCGTCGCGACCGTGATCATCAGCGAGATCGGCGTCGACATGAGCAGGTTCCCGTCCGCGAAGCATCTGGCCGCGTGGGCCGGGCTTGCCCCGGGTAACAACGAGTCCGCCGGTCGGCGCCGCAGGGCCGGGCACCGCAAGGGCAACACCCACGTCCAGTCGATCCTCATCGAAGCGGCCCTGGCCTCGTCGAGGACCCGCACCCGCATCGGGGCGCGTTTCCACCGGCTGCACCGCCGTTTCGGCGGCCGGGCGAACAAGACCGCCGGCAAGAAAGCCGCGTTCGCCGTCGCCCACACCCTGATCAAAGTGATCTGGACCGTGTTGTCCACCGGGCGGCCCTACACCGATCTCGGCCACGACTACTACACCCGCGGTGTCGACCCGCACACCCATGCCCGCCGGCTGATCGCCCAGCTCGAAGCGGTGTCCGGCAAGAAAATCATCCTCGTCGACCACGACGGCGACCGCCCGGACAGCGGGAGTCCCGGCAACGGCGAAAGTGGTGAGGCCGCCTGAAAGTACCTGCCACCAGCACCCACAAAAAGGGGCGGGAAGAGCGCCGACAAGGCCGTTTCCGGCGGAAGGTCAGACCCCACAAGGGGTCGACAACGTGGTCGCTCTTCCCACCAGCACCCAGCTTGCCGCACCCTGCCACCCGCGGCAAGCCCGTCACCACGCCCGGAAACCCATCGTGTCCCGGCTCCGCCGGGACGCTGCCGCACACGTGGCCAAGGTCCGAGTTTCGTCTCAGCGGTGTACGTCGAGGACCTGTGCGT
>NZ_JAEVHJ010000598.1:0-1890 GCF_016802855.1 Micromonospora sp. ATA51
AGCTGCGACCCGGGCTGCACACCAAGATCATGCCAGTCAGCCAAGCCACAGTGGACAGCAGGCCCCGATCAGCGACTCACCTCAGGCTGAATACGTACCCTCGATCGTGCAGCCATCCACCCCCGGAGCACCCTTGTTGGCTTTGACCTTCAGGTACGCCTCCCACACGTCCCGTTTCGAAATGTCGAACGGCTTGATCTGTGACTTCAGCTCGCTCACGCAGTTCCTCCCAGCACATTCCTGGTTGACCGAACAAACGAACCACGGACAATCCGGCCCCTTCGCTCCACCCCCACCGCGCCCAGCAGGGGCTTCACCGCTACTACGAACCGGTCCGCCAACACACTCCGCATCGGTACTCAGTTCCTCGCGGGTTGTCCGCTTGGAAGGCTCCCTTACACAACCGCGCCCGACAAAGGGGGCGGGTTGAAGCATCGGAGTGTGTCTTCCCACGTTCCGCACGGCAGCAGCAGACCAGGCTCACGTCGCCTCCACGCCGGGCACCGCCTGGCCAGTAAACGGGTTTCCGCCAGACTCATCCCGGGCCAAAAAGTAACACCCGGTTTCGATGCCATTTCATCAATAACGACGCGTCACCAGCGATCCTCGCTTGAGGACTGCGCTCCGTCTTCCTGATCCCCACCTGACGCCTCATGGACGCCTTTTCCACAGTCGCTCACCACGGTCGCGTCGCCGCTCCCGCAGCATGTGGCGGTTTGAAGCCTCCCCCCGCAGGGCGGCTCCGAAGGGCCAAAGTCCTTCATCTGCCATGCAGCACCGCGCTCAGCTACCAACTACCTCAAGCAGCCTCCCGCGTTCGTGGCACACCTTTTCCCATGATGTCCAACGCCGCCTCAGTACGGGCGATCTTCCGGTTCGCCAGCTCCAGCTGGCGGCGCAGCCGGGCGATCTCGGTCTGCTCCCCGCTCGGCCGCCCGACGCTCTGGCCGGGCTTCTTACCCTCGAGCAGGCCGGCGTCGCGGGCGCGGCGCCACTCACTCATCAACGACGAGTACAAGCCGTTACGACGCAGATAGCCGTTGCCGTCACCCTCGGCGACAGCCTGCTCGTACTCGCCGAGCAGCCGCAGCTTCTCCGCTGCGGTGAACGAACGCCGCCGGCGTGGCCGTTCTGATCGAGGTCCTTCCGTCGTCATGGTCCCATCGCCCGACAGGGAGAACGGTGCTGGGAATCGTCATCGAAGGAAGATCCATCCTCGCCCCGGGAGGGCTACTTGCTCTGAACCGCTGGTCTCACCCAACCCTGACACCCAGGGCAGACGCACACCCCCGTCCCCTGGGCTCGCACGTGACCTCATGACGCGGAACGCCATCCCGTCGCCGAGACCCTGGGTGTCAGGGTTGGGTGAGACCAGCGGTTCAGAGCAAGTAGCCCGCCCGGGGCGAGGATGGATTCTCCTTCGATGACGATTCCCAGCACCAGCATGCCTGTCGGGCACGATGGGGCCATGACGACGGATGGACCTCGAGCTGACCGGCCCCGGCGGCGTTCGTTCGCTCCAGCGGAGAAGCTGCGGCTGCTCGCCGAGTACGAGCAGGCCGTCGCCGAGGGCGACGGAAACGGGTATCTGCGCCGGAACGGCTTGTACTCGTCGTTGATGAGCGAGTGGCGCCGCGCCCGCGACGCCGGCCTGCTCGAGGGCAAGAAGCCCGGGCAGAGCATAGGCAAGCCCAGCGGGGAGCAGGCCGAGATCGCCCGGCTGCGCCGCCAGTTGGAGCAGGCCAACCGCAAGATCGCCCGGACCGAGGCCGCGTTGGACATCATGGGAAAAGCACACGCGCTCTTGGCCGAGATCTCCGAGAGCGCGGACACCGACACCAAGCCGACCAAGCCCTGACCGACGCCCACGCGCAGTTGCTCGCCGCGGCG